>JABFRB010000041.1 GCA_013141385.1 Bacteroidales bacterium
AGATTAATCGCTTAAGATAATGATTTCCAGGGTTTTAAACAAATATTTCTGATGTTATTTTATTGATTTTCAAATATTTAACTAAATTATTAGTAAAGTAGTTTCAACCCTTAATTCGCATTAACAAGTAACTCCAAGTTAATAAGTTGATAACTTCAATAAAACGCATAGAGAAGCATCTAACTAACCTCCAAAAAATAATCATTACCTTTCGGATGTAATAAAACATAAATATGCAAACCGATAACCGTCCCAATTCCGAAGTATTCATTGATCTTTTTACCGAGATCGAGCAAAAACTCAAGGAGATATGTGGGGATACATATCATTCAAATTTTTCGGAATTGCTGCGCAAAGCCCGTAATATCAACCCTATTTTACATCAATATGCAAATGATCTCAGGGAATACGCTCAGCTTAGGAATGCCATAATCCATACCCGCCGCGAGAACTTCATTATTGCTGAACCTCATAACGATGTTATCACTGAAATAAGGCATATTCGCAATTTGCTATATAATCCCCCAAGGGTATCGAAGGTGATGAAGGATAAACCATTCTTTGCCACCCCAAAAACACCTATTATGGAGATGCTTGAAACTTTTGCAAACAAAGGATTCATGCGTTGCCCCGTGGTTGATAAGGATAAAATTATTTGCTTAATAACGGCAAAAACCCTTGCTCGTTGGATAATCACCAAGCCAACAGATTTTCAGAATGCCACGCTCGAAGTGGTTATCCCATTTGCAGATCCAAATGACTTTATTATTGTTAGTGAGAATGCCGATATTGTATCGCTAATTGGACAGTTTAAGAATTCCATTAAAAAGGGGAATTACCTTCAAGCCGTTTTGATTACCCGTAATGGTCAACCTAATAGCCCATTAACTGGGATAATTACGCCAAGTGATTTACCGAGTTTAATGGAGATGGTATGAGAAAGTGGAAAGTTGAAAGTGAAAAGTTAAAAGTGAGAAGGAAGATAGAGACATGGCAACTTAAAAATCTAATAGTCTAATTTTAATACCAAAAACTTAGTGAAATCAATGCAACCCATATACTTTTCTATAATTGTTCCAACATTTAACCGACCCGATGAGGTTGATGAACTGATGGCAAGTTTAACCCATCAATCTTACCGAGAATTTGAATTAATCCTAGCAGATGGAACGCCCGATGAATCATTGGTTAAGATTATTGATAAGTACAGATCTGGGTTAACCATCCAGCATTTACATAGACCGTATTTAGGCATTAGCGATTCAAGGAATCTTGGTTGTCAACATGCAAAGGGACAATATTTCATTTTCTTGGATTCTGATTGTGTTCTTCCAGAAAACTATCTTCAAAATGTTTTAAAAGGGTTGACTGACAATGGGTTTGATGCTTTCGGAGGTCCCGATGCTGCTAATGAATCGTTTACCCCTCTCCAAAAAGCTATTAGCTATTCCATGACCTCAATTTTAACAACTGGAGGTATCAGAGGCAAGAAAAAACACGTTGGACAATTCCATCCTCGTGGGTTTAATATGGGCATTTCGAGGGAGGTTTTCGAAAAAACGAATGGTTACTCATCCCTTAAGTGTGCCGAAGATATTGAATTTAGCATCCGTATAATAAATCTCGGCTTCAAAACGGGATTAATCCTCGAAGCCTACGTTTACCATAAACGGAGAACAACTTTTAAAGCATTCTTCAAACAGGTTTATAGATTTGGTGCTGCTCGAATAAATATTTATAAGTTGTATTCAAACGAACTTAAAATTACCCACTTTTTCCCAGCAGCATTCTTAATAGCATTCCTCCTTCTGTTGCTAATACCTATAGTGAGTAAAACACTGTTTTTAGTAGGATTGGCTCTATTTATATTATACTTCTTACTAATTTTTGTTGGGTCAACTATAAAAAACAAAAGCCCGAAAGTTGGGCTACTATCAATCTTTGCTGTCATTACACAGTTTAGCGGTTATGGAAGTGGATTTATTGCAAACTTTGTACAACTATTGGTTCTCAAAAGAGAAAAATCATTGGTGTAATTTGAAAAGAAGTTAATCAGAAGTTAAGGAATTTGGAATAATATACTTCACCAAATGCTATACACTTAATACTAAACACCATACACTCCTCTCAACACTCCTTCATCCTCTCATCATATTTACTTCCCACGCTTGTGTGACTAGTATTAATTTTCTGTATCAGATTTTGTTTAATGGCATGGAAGCACAATAGGTGTAAATCCTCAGTCATTTCCATATCGTTTACAGGAATGTGAACGCATACATCAGCAATGACTTTTGCTTTACCTCCAGAAAAGCCAACAAAAGCGATTGTCTCAACCTTTTTTTCCTTTGCAAGATTTAAAGCCTTAAGTACATTTTCAGAGTTTCCACTACCTGAAATTCCAATTACCAAATCGCCAGATTTAATGAAGTTCTTAAGCTGCTCAACAAAAATATCATCATAGGAGATATCGTTGGCAATAGCCATTAATCCGGGGATATTATCGCTTAGGCAGATAATTCTCAATCGCTTCTCCATTCCAAAGGTTATACCTTTTAAATAATCTCCTGCAACATGCGAAGCGGTAGCAGAACTACCACCATTTCCAAAGATATAGATCATTCCACCACGATTATAGCAATCGGTTATAGACTGAACAACGGCTTCAAGCTCCGAAATATTGATTTTAGTAAGCGTATCGCTCACCTGATTGAAATACCCTTTATAATGATTATGCCCACTCATCGCCAAAATAAATTAATTTAGTTCCTTCGTTATCAAATTTAAAATCGAAATGCCTTGCTGGCATAGCGCTAATCAGCTTTTGCTGCAATTCCTTTGGACAGTAAAAAAGGATAAATCCTCCACCACCAGCTCCTAGTAATTTTCCACCAATAGCACCATTCTTTAAACCCAACTGGTAAAGATCTTCGATATGATTGTTGCTGATTTTTGATGCCAAACGCTGCTTTAACAACCAGTTCTGGTTAAGTAACAATCCAAACTCATCTAATGTTCCCTTATAAAGAACATCTTTTAGAACATCAACCAGCGCAACCATATCCTTTAGCACTGCAAATTTTTCGGCATTTCCAATATTATTCTTTTGCTCCACAAGAATCTCTGAAGCTTTCCTTTCGTTCCCAATATAAAAAAGTACAAGGTTTTCCTCAAGCTGATTGTAAACATCCTGCTTAAGATAAAGTGGTTCAACAGTAACTGTTTCATTTGCATTGAACCGAAAAATATTCAACCCGCCAAAAGCCGCTGCGTACTGATCCTGTTTCCCAATTGGTTCCTTAAGAATATCTATCTCCATTCGACAAGCTTCTTCGGCAAGCATCTCCTTTGAGGAGTATTGTCTTTTTATTGCATTTAAATTATGAAGCAAACCAACGGTAAATGCAGATGAAGAGCCCATGCCTGTACCAGCAGGAATATCGGCAATTGAGCTAACCTCAACACCACCCCTGATGTTTGCCATCCTCAGAGCTTCGCGGATTATCTCATGCTTAAGATCTTCGATATTCTGAACCGTTTCAGTTTGAGAATATTTTGCACGTATCTTGTCCTCCTCAAAGTATTTATGAGAGGAGATGTACATATATTTATTAATTGAGGTGCTGAGCACCGCACCCTGACTTTTTGAGTAAAAATCTCTAAGATCAGAGCCTCCTCCAACAAAACTAATTCTGAAAGGTGTACGGGTGATTATCATTGAATTTTTATTGTTTTATTTAACCGCTAAGGACGCAAAGTTTACGCAAAGATTGCAAAGAATAATTCAAATCGCCTTATCTGTTATAATTTATCAACAACCCATTTAATCCCATTTTTTAGTAAAGAATATTAAAGTTTTTGTGCACTCTGCGCGGTTAATAACTAAACCACTATGTCCCCAAAATCAATATCCTTATCAATTAACCGATACTCATCCAATAACCTTGAATTGTATAAGTTGTAAATCTCATTATCGGCCTTACCTCTCCATCGGTAATAATCAAAAACTCGCTGTTTATGAAATGCAGGTTCAATATTAACGAATATTTTCAAATGCGACAATTCCCTGATCTCCGCCATGGAAAGTGCAACAACGCCATCAATTATAATTACATCGCAACCAGTAGGATCATAAGCAATGCTCTCTTTTTCAATTAATGGATTGAAAGAGTAGCCAGGTGCAGAAACTCTTTTCCCCTCTATGATTTTAATTAAATCTTTAGTGAGTAATGGTAGCTGAAATCTATCGAAAACATTCTTTGCATTTAGCCTATCCGATTCTGCTAACAGCCAATTATCCAATTCAACTCGAAGAACCTTCCTTCCTTTCGACTCAAAATTTAAAGCAAGAAATTTGCTAATTACACTCTTCCCTGTTCTTGATCGACCTCCAATAGCAATAATCATTGGAACTCGTTCATTCTCGCTTAACTTCAACTCGACCCTTGTAAGTAAATCCTTATAGGGCTTATCAATGATAAATGAAACTGCTTCTGTTAAATCCTCAAACCAGAAATCGGGTTTTGCCTTGGTGGTATAATTGCTTCGCCCAGATCTAACAGCAATAGTTGTACACCCTGCCGCTTGACCAGCTTTGATATCCCTTTCGGAATCGCCAATTAACCAAGATTCTTTAAGGTTGATATTAAACTCCTTTGTTGCATCAAGCAACATCCCCGGTTTTGGTTTACGGCATTCACAGTTAATCTTATACAGTTTATTCTCCTCAGGAAAGCCTCCCTCTGGATGATGAGGACAATAGTAAATTCTATTGAGATATGCTCCCTCCTCCCCCAATAACGCCTCCAATTTATTATGAATTATCTGTAGCTCATCAATCGAACACAAATTTCTAGCAATAACGCTTTGATTTGTAACAACAACCGAAAGGTATTCCGATTGATTTATCCTTTTAATGGCTGTTGGAACAAAATCAAAGAGATTTAAATCCTCGTGGCGAGAAATTAGATCGGTATCCTCATTCAAAACCCCATCACGATCAAGGAATATACAAGCACGCTGGTATTTATAGTTTGAACGCTCAATCCTGCCCGATTGAAAATCATTACAAACATGTTCCAGACGGGTAGGCGTTCCCATATCTTTCAAATATTCAGCAGTATTGTAGCCAAATATGCTTATTTTCTTATATATAGATGGGAATATATCATGACCAAAATCAGCCTTTTTACCTCGTTTAATAAACCTCAAAATTGATGGGTTCATAACATATAACCCAGCATTTACAAGATTTCGGTAGTACGCACCTTCTTTATGTGGTTTTGAATGGAATGCTACGACTCTACCATTATCATCAATATCAACCAAATCGCTATCCTGTGGGTGATCGTTTGGATGAACAACGAGGGTACATTCGCTCATTTTTGTTTTATGAAACGAGAACAAACGATTTAAATCCATATTAACCATCACATCCCCGTAAAGCAGAAAAAAATCTTCGCCAAGATTCTCCTCCAAATCCTTCAACCCACCAGCCGTACCAAGAGGTTCATTTTCATTGTGATATGTGATTGAAACGCCAAAATCCTTTCCATCACCAAAATGTTGGATTATTGTATCGCTCAAATGATTTACAAGCATGGTAATGGTAGTAACTCCATAACTTTTAAAAAGTTCGACCTGATGTTGAAGTACAGGTTTTCCCCCAATATGAATCATTGGTTTGGGAATTAATTGGGTTTTTTCACCCAAACGAGTACCTTTTCCTCCGGCTAGGATAAACGCTTTCATTCAAATAGAATAAGATGTAAAGTTAGCAAAATTCACTAATTATTGAGGGGTGTTCGTTGTTGTTCATTGTTTGTGAAAAATTGGACTATTAGTTTACTTTGTCTTCTGTCTCCTTTTCACTTTTAACTTATCACTTTTAACTTACCTTATCATCTCCAACAGCCTATTCCTATTAATGATTGATATCTCCCTCCTATTTACGGTTATTATTCCCTCATCTTGTAACTCAGCAAAAACCCTAGCCAACGAGGGGCGTGTAACTCCAAAAAGCTCTGCTAGCTCCTGATGTGATTTGGGCAGTAAAATGGTAGCCTTAGAATCGCTCTTGGTCAAACTTAACAGGTAATGCGCCACTTTCTCCTTAATCGTTTTAAATGAGAGAAACCAAAGCTTGTTCGATAGGAATTGTGCTCGATTCGAAATTGCATTTAGGTAGTTACGAAGTATTACATCGCTCTGCTGTAGCATACGAATTACATCCGGTTTAGGTATAAAAAGGATTTTACAATCCTCTAAAGCAATCACATCAACTGGGTAACGATTCCGTTCACCAAACAGAAAAGCGTGTGCAATGGGTTGCGGAGCAAACATCTCCTCTATTTTAAGGATTTTTCCAGAAAAATCGACCATCTCGCCTTTAACACTTCCAGCAACCACAATGCAAAGATTTTTAACCTCCTCCTCACGTTGTGCGATGGTTTGCCCTTTTGAAAATGTTTTTATGGAATGGGATATCTTACCCAGTATTGATTCCACTTCCGAAGGATTCAACCCTCTAAAAAAAGGGGAATTTGATATTATGTCATACATCGATTCGTACAATTTATTCAACAACCAAATCTAGCTGTTTTTTTATAATCAAGCCACTCCTCTGCTGAACAACACCACAATCCAGTTACATTCCATTTATTACTGCCATAACCTTGATTATTAGATTATAAGTATCCGCAAATATTACCACTTAAAAAACTGACCCCATTGTCATTCGAAGACACTTTTGGGTCTTCTCCATAACCCTTCGGCGTACAGAGTATTCGAACAGGTTTTGTTTCTTACCTTCCAAAACCCTTCGGGGTACGCAGTACCCGAAGGCGTTTTATTCACCCACCAAACTCCAAAAGGTCTCGGAGACCCTTTTGGGTCTTCTCCATAACCCTTCGGCGTGCAAAGCGCCCGAAGGAGTTTTATTACCTTCCTTCCAAACCCCACTTCTTACTCCTCAAGTAAAGTATACTTTATTAAATCTAAATCTTGTTGCTCTTCATGAAATGCAATAAAATTCGCCCGGCTATCAAACCATCCCAACACAGAATCACGTTTGATTTTAGTCGGTTTAACAGAGATAATTGTAAGGTAAGAACTCCATGGATAGTCTATCATACTATCTGCAAAGTCATGTTTCACAGGGTTTGAGTGAATATAGTAAATCAAACGTTTTAAATAGGTCTCGTTTGTAACCTCAATTCTTTTGAAAGGATGTTCAAACAAGCTACCATGACGATTATTCTGTTTATTGAATTCCTTTGCATATGCATTGCAAAGATGACCAAACTGATTTTCGGGCTTGGCTTTTTTAAGAGCAGTTTTCGGTTCTTTTTCTGATTTAAGAAAGTCAATATCAACTTCATCCTTAATTCTTACCAACAAATGAAAATGATTTGGCATTAAACACCAAGCATAGGTTTCTGCAACCGAACTAATATACTTATCATAAAGAGAAAGGAAATGGTAATAATTTTGGGCAGTCAAAAATAGATTTTCACCATTATTACCTCTATTGTAAATGTGATAATACTTTCCAAATTCAATAGGCGGTTGATGTTTCATTTTTCTTTTAAAATTAAAACTTTCTTTCTAAATATTTAATACACGAAGAAGTTTTACACCCAAAACCCTTCGGAGTACGCAGTACCCGAAGGCGTTTTATTCACCCACCAAACTCCAAAAGGTCTCGAAGACGCTTTTGGGTTTTCCCCATAACCCTTCGGCGTACGCAGTACCTGAAGGAGTTTTGCCTCCCACCTACCAAACTCCAAAAGGTTATTCAGACGCTTTTGGGTTTCTGCAATACCACTTTACAACACTAGTAGTTTTTTCCAATATCCCTCCCTTTATTTTATTTTTTTGCTGATTTATAATATCTTGCTACCCTGTTCATAATTATTCAGAAAACAACTTTAAATCATTAAAAATTTAACTCTATCTTAACGCCCCATATTCTATCTACCTATTAACTTTGTGCTCTAAAAAAACTTAAATAATTAACTAGTAACCAAAATATTAACTAAAACAATGCTTATGAAATTTAAACATTTACTCAAAACTACAGCTCTCACACTCTTGCTAATTATTGCAGGGAAAGTTGGTTGGGGGCAAGCAATTCTTACTGAAACCTTTAGTTATGCTACACCAGCTTATATTGGTGGCAATGGAGCTGTTGGAACATCATCAAATGGATGGACCACTCATAGTATTACAACAGGTCAAACAACCACTGTTGATATTAACGATGTCAGTTTATCTTATACTGGATTGGTTGCTTCAACTGGAAATAAAGTTTATTTATTTAGTAATGCAAATGCGACATCTAGGGATATAAATACTGCTTTTACATCTACAGCTACCACCTTGTATTTTTCTGCCCTTGCAAACATTGTAGACAATTCCCAAATTAACACTACTGGTGATTATTTCATGAGTTTCGGAGCAAGTTCAGGTAGCTCAGCAGGAAGTTTGGGAGGTCGACTTGGGGCAAAATCTGTCAACGGCGGCTTAAATTTTAGATTTGTTATTCAAAATACGTCAGGTGGAACACCAACATGGACCGACAATGGTTCTGATCTTTCTTTTGGAACAACATATTTAGTTGTTGTAAAGTATGACAGAACTGCAATCCCAACGGCTGCTACAATGTGGGTTAATCCTGCAACCTTAGGTAGCACAGAGCCTGCTGGCTCTGTGTCAAACAATTCAGGAACAAGCACGGTTACTACATTAGGTTCAGTATGTCTTAGGAATTCAGCGACAACGCCTAAAGTTGAGATTGACGAAATTCGAGTAGGAACAACATTTGCAGATGTAACTCCCGTTCCAGATGTTACACCTCCAACCCTATCCTCAACAACACCTGCTGATGAGGCTACTGGAATAGCTCTTAACCTCTCATCTTTGAGTTTAACTTTTTCAGAAGATATCGCTAAAGGAACAGGTAATATAGTAGTTAAAAAAGTATCTGATGATTCTGTTATTGAAACCATTGATGTTACTACCGGTGCTGTGGCTATTAGTAATAGCACCGCAACTGTAACTCTAACTAGCACTCTTGCATTCAATACTGACTACTACATTAACATTGATGCAACTGCTATTAAAGATTTAGCAAATAACAATTTTGCAGGTATTAGCGATAAAACAACTTGGAATTTCACCTCACGCTTAGCATCTACAGCTGCTACAGTTACTTCAGCAGATTACACCGTAACCGATGGTCCAACATGGACAATTTCCAATATTCCAAGTAGCGTATCTGTTGCAACATTCGAAGGAAAACTTACCCCTGCAGCAGGTGCAACTATTGCAACCTTTGAGGCTGATGGCACAACACCAGCTACTGGTACTGTTTTAAATGGCTATAAACTAAAGGTTACTGCTGAGAATGGTACTACTACAAACACTTACAGCCTAGTAGTAACCCCTGCTTTAAGTGCTGCAACTAGCAATAATGATGTTGATCACAGTTTTGATATCACCTTTACCGATGATGCAGCATGGCGTGCAGCCATTACTGCTGTTAAAGATGATGCTACAACCTTAACTTTAACAACCGACTATACCATTGCATCGGGAACATTAACACTTATCCCAGCATCAACCAATAGCCTTAAGGTATCAGGTTCCAGAACAATTACGGTTGTTGCAACTGGCTATGCTGATGCTACTGTTACACAGATAATCAAACCGGGCGTTTTTACCCATGCAACTATATCCAATGCTCCTGCAATGGGCCTTGGCGTAACATCTACAGTTACCTTAACTGCAAAGGATCAGTTCGAAAACCTTGTATCTGGCTACATATTTAAATACGATGTTACCATTACAAACACAACTGTTACTACAGCAGAATCTTATACAATTGATGGAATTGCAAGAACTGCAAGCATCTCAGACATACCTGTTACCGCTACTAATGCTTCAGGTGTAGCTACCTTTGACATAGCTGTTCCTGGTGTTGTTGATGGTGATGATGGTATTTCAGTTCAGGTTCAGCTGAACGATGGAACAACAAACCTTGGTAGTGCATTATCTTATATAGCACCCACAGCTCCAACTGCAGTTATTTCTCCTACAACTATTTCAGAGCATTCACTTGAAGGTGCTGTCGTTAACATTACATTACAAAATGCTACTTTCGTAGGTACTTTTGATAAAGCCAATTTTACAATAAATGCACCAGCTGGTCTTAGTGTAGCATCCGTTGCTTCTGTTGATGCAACCCATGCAAATCTAACACTTACCTATGATGATGCGAATAATGATTTTGATTCTGATTTTACTACTTTCAACGTTAAAATCCTCGCAGCAGAATTATCAAGTGCAGTAGATCTAACCAGCAATGATATTACGCTTACTGCTACTGTTGAAGTTGCTCCAACCGTAACTACAGATGCTTCAATTGCATCAAATGGTGTAACTACAGCCACATGGGGTGGAAACGTTTCTGCAACTGGTGGTGAGGCTGTAACCGTAAAAGGTTTATGCTGGGGTTTAACTACTTTACCTACTACAGCAAATAATATAACAACGGAAGCAGCAGGTACTGGTACAATCACAGGTAGCATGACAGGATTATTACCAAACACTCTATATTACGTTAGAGCTTATGCAACCAACTCTGTAGGTACTGAATACGGTGTTGAAAAATCATTCACTACCTATAGTGATGAACCAACTAATCAGGTTAATACTTTTGCAGTAACTCCAAATGGTACTGATTTGGTTATCTCATGGGTAAATAATAATGGAGCAGTTGTACCAACCCATTATCTAATCAAAGCAAGTACAACCAACAATGTTACTGATCCTGTTGATTTTACAACAGTTCCAAGCGATCAACTGGTTATTGGCGATAACAATGGTGTTAAGGTTTGTTTAGCAAGTGAAACCTCATTTACTTGGACAGGTTTGCCAGCAAGCACACCTTACTACTTTAAAATTTATGCTTTAGCTAAGAATGTAGATAATATTCCAAACTATAACACCACAAGTGCTCCTGCTGCAAATGCAACAACAAATAGCGCAGCAAAGGATATTACTGCTACAACTATTGGCACATTAGATGCAGCAAATAAGAAGATTACCGGCATTCCTTCCACAACAACTGTTACTGCATTAAAAGCCGCAATTACAGTTTCTGCAAACGCAACTTTTGATGTTTTGGTTGCTACTGGAGGTGCTCCTGCAACAGGAACAAGTACTGTTACCAATACAATGGTTATTAAGGTTACAGCACAGAATCTTACCAGCCAGGAATATACTATTACAACTGTAATTGCAACTACAATAGTTGACAATTTGGCTGCATTAATTGCATTACCTGCTAATACTCCTGTAAAGTATACTGGCAAAGCCACTATTACTTATATGAGAACATCTCGTAACCAGAAGTACATTCAGGATGCAACTGGAGCAGTTCTTATTGATGATCCAACAACAGCACCGGGTTTCATAACTGGCACCTATGCTGTTGGTGATGGTATTACAAATATTGAGGGTAAAATTGTTCTTTATTACGGATTAGTTGAGTTAACACCAACGGTACAAACTGGTGCAACTTGTACAGGCAATCCAGTAATTACCCCAGAGGTTAAAACATTGGCAAACTTAACTACTGCAGATCAAAGCAAACTTGTTAAGGTTGAGAATTTTACATTCACCAATCCAGCAACTGAAGGCGATGCAAGTGGTAATTTTGCTGCTTCAAAGAACTATACAATTTCCGATGGAGTGGCACGTGATACCATTTGTCAATTCAGAACTGCTTTCTCTGAAGCTAATTACATTACTACTGCAATACCAACTACACCAAAAAGTGCAAATGTTTTAGTTGTAATGTACAAAAAGAATAACTTTTCTAAAGTTGTAATGCAGATTGTTGCACGTAACCTAGCAGACTTCCTCTCAACTGGAATTGATGATAACCTTAATTCTAGCCTAAGCATTTATCCTAACCCATTCAGCAACGAGATCAGATTTGAAGGCTCACAAAGCATAAAACGCGTTGTAATAACCAGCATTACTGGTCAGGTTCTTAAGAACGTTGAAATTGGTCAGGTTAATTTTGTAAATACTCAGGATTTACCAAGGGGTATGTACCTTGTAACCTTTATGAATAGTAAAGGCGAAAAAACAACCCAGAAGATGGTTAAGCAATAGGCTTCATACTTTTATATCTACAAAGCCCTCGGAAAACCGGGGCTTTGTTTTTTTTATACCGATTCGCTAACAAGTTATTCAATTTATTTCGCCAACTCATAAATTGAAATTGTTAGTCGATCGGCATTATTCACTTTGTTCATGAGTTCGTTCGCGTTGCTCTCTTAGTTTACCAAACATATTAGCATTAAGATATTTATTATCATGTTAGCGGTTTGGTATAATATCCCCAAATATCAGTTCATCCAACCAAATGTGCTATTCAAAAGTAGATCAGGGGTTTTTAGCAAAAAAAATGATATATATCTTAATTTATTAAATATTTTGAACTTTTTTTTTAATACTTTTGTTGTCTTTAAAATATAATAAGATTGTAAAACTTTGAATTTAAAAATCATGAAATTTAAGAGAATCGCTTTGGCATTAGTTTTGTTTATTGTATTTATGGTTGGAATGGTTTCGTGCATGAATAATATACCATGCCCTGCTTATGCCAGTACGACCCATAAGGTTCAAGATCATAAAAGTTAAATTTTTGTTAGTAATAATTTTTAAATATATTAGCACCGGACTCTCAAAACGAAATTCAATGAAAGCAATGAAGAAATTTTTCGCAGTTTTACTTGTTCTGATTGTAGTGGCAGTTGTATTTAGCTCTTGTGCAAAGAAAACATGTCCCGCTTATAGCCAAGTTGTTACAAATTCAACGGCAGCAGCAAGAGGTTAAAACTCTTTTAAGAAATAACCTAACTTTCTTAGGCAGTTATCACTGCTTGAGAAAGTTTTCTATTTTTATATACCAGTCTATTCCAACCTTGTTGCTCATCCATTCAGTTTCTGGCTACAAGTTAAAAAGGAGTTAGAGTCAAGGTTAGTGTTCAGTAAAGTTTTCACCCTCCCTTTGATTTTAGCACAAATGCACCCTGTGAGGATGTGATGTAAAAGGGTGTTCCATCGAGTTTACACTTTTGGGTAATGGTGGCAAGTGCTTGCTTTGAGACTGATGAGTCGATTATTATCATCTTGGGTTTAAAGAAATCTAGTATTTTATAAGGATAGTATTTGTTGATTACCAAATAATCAACATCTAACCTGCCTTTGCTAACCATTTTGTCAAGATCGGGTTTGAAGGGGATTGCAATTGTTTTATCGCAAAATGCGATTATTGTAACCCCTTGGTGATTTGTGGTTTTTACAAATGAATCATCATTGCTTGCTTTTGCCTTTAGTTCGGGGTTAATTACATCGTACTCATTTACAGATCCTACTGCTGAGATATAGCCTTTAACATAGAAGTTATACTTATCGGAGAATTGTTCACTTGATGTATCAACATCAATAAACATCAATTTTTCACTTGCCCTAAAGCTAACCAACGATTTTTTGTTGATGTTATAAACTACTAGCTCCTTTGCTTCCGATTTATCAATATAAATGTTTAGCCTCAGGCCCAGAAATACAAATAATAGTAGAAGTGATACAAAGATGTATTTAACCCTTTTTGAGATTACATAGATTGATAGGAAGAGTATTATTCCAAAAATAGAAAGCATTTGTGGTGCCGATATATGAAGGCCTTCCGATACTGAATATGGAAGTTTCTCGATATACTCAAGGCTATGATTGAGCAAGCTAATTGTGAGTGAAAAGATTTTTCCAACAAACCCCGCAATTGCTGGAATTGGTGAAACTATCATCAATAAAACAGATAGGTATAAGGCAATGGTTGATAGTGGGATTGCAACTAGGTTGGCCAGAAGGAAATAGTTTGGGAATTGGCTGAAGTAGAATAGGCTTATGGAAAAAGTTCCCAGCTGGGCAGCAATGGATACTGCAATTAATGACCATACTTTTTCTAATGCCCAATTTTTGACATAGATTATTTTGTAAACGTATGGGTAGAAAAAAACGATGGAAATTACTGCTAGGTACGAAAGTTGAAATCCAATATCAAGCAAATTATAGGGGTTGATAACAAGTAGCACAAATACCGATGCAGCAAGTGTATTGTAGATATTCGATTTTCGCTCGAAAAAATCTCCTATCACCAAAAACGAGAACATTAAAGCAGAACGCTGGACACATGGCGGTAAGCCGGTTAAAAGGGAGAAAAACCACAAAAAAGCGAGTAGAATAAGGGCTTTAATTGCTCGTGTAACAACCCTTTTATCTAGGAATGTAAGTAGAAACGATAGTAGCACGTAGAGAATCCCAATATGCAACCCCGATACCGAGAGTATGTGCATTGCCCCTGAGCTGGAATATACCTGCCTTAGCTCATCATCAAGCAGATCCTGATAACCCAGTGTTAATGCCGATGCAACTGCAAGCTCATCGTTGGATAAACCATTGGTTCTGAATAACGAGACTAGTTTATTGCGCAAAAACAATGCGCTTTTTTTAATTGCTACCCCTTGATTTTCGAGCAGTACCCATTTCCCAGGCTTTAAATATGCAGTATAATTAACTCCCCTATCGGATAAATATTTTTTATAATCGAACTGGTAAGGGTTTCCCGATTGTGCTATTGGCTGTGGGTTTAATTCCACTGCCAATACTGAGCCATAGGTGAGATTTGCAGCCAAACTATCGCCAATGCTAAAGTAAACAAGCATTTTTTCATTGGTAGCCCACCAGCTATTATCGCTTTGTATGTATTTTACCTCAACCTGAGCTCTAATCGATTTTGTTCTTAGCTGAGGGCTATCGAGCAGGTAAATTATTGCTCGATTACTGCTATTGGTCAAGAGTTTATTGGTGGTTGGTTGTTTTATAGTAAGAATAACTCCTGTGAAGAATATGAAGAAATAAATTGCTATTCCAAAAACCCAACGATACATCCAATTGGATGCTAACAAAAAGGTTGTGAGAACTACTCCTAATAGGAATATGAGGAAAGCATAATTCCATAGCGAATATGAAAATATCTCAAACCCATACTGGCAAGCAATACCTGCAATAAACGGCAATATTAACTTAAAGAAAGGGACTTCTTTTATGCTGATTGGTAAACTCATTTAATATTCTAATTCCTATATCTAAGTTACAAATTCTTTTTGAATTGCCTATAAAGGAAGAAGGAAATAAATGAGATTAAAGAAAAATCGAATATTCTAATAAATGGAATATTCGATTTACAAGATTAGTTTGAAGAAAAGCTATTTCTAAGTTTAAAAAGTTTCCTAGCTACTTAGCAAGCTTATATTTGTAGTCAACATCAAATTTACCCTTAGAGATAGACATTAGTTTGCCAGTAAGTAGCTTACGACGTAAGGCCGAGATACGATCAGGGAAAAGCATACCTTCAAGATGATCGTACTCATGCTGAGCAATCCGAGCAGGGATTCCATCGAAAACCTCATCATGTGGAATGAAATTTTCATCGAGGTATTGAATTCGAATACTTTCCTCACGTTCAACCTCTTCGCGGAGGTTTGGGATACTCAAACAGCCCTCTTTATATAGCTTTTTCTCACCAAATCGCTCAATAATTTTAGCATTGATAAGCACTTTTTTAAAGTCTTTCATTGTTGCTTCATCCTCTTCAAGTGGTGAGGCGTCTATAACAATCAATCGTATTGATAAGCCAATTTGAGGAGCAGCCAGTCCAATTCCATCGGAATGGTGCATTGTTTCGAACATATCTTCAATAATCTGCTTTAAATCTGGGTATGTTGAATCGATATTTACTGCGACTTTTCGAAGAATCGGAGAACCATAGATATAAACAGGACGAATCATAAAAACATTTATTTTTTAAAGTTCCTGCCTTCCATATAGGACTGCAATATTATTGTGGCGCTTATTGTATCAACAAGAGCCTTATTTTGTCTATCCTTTTTCTTTACACCACCATCAATCATAGTTTGAAAAGCTATTTTTGAAGTAAATCTCTCATCAACAAGCTCAATGATCATGTTTGGAAAAACTTTTTTAATCCGATTAATTACCGGTTGAATGTAAGTAACAGCTTCGGACAACTGATTGTTCATCTGCCGTGGATAACCAATTACTATTGTGTCAACACTCTCTTTACTAAAATATTCTGATAAAAACTCAATTACAGTATGGGTGGGTATTGTGTCAATACCATTGGCAATTATTCTTAATGGATCGGTTACAGCAACTCCTGTACGTTTTCTCCCAATATCAAGTGCCAAAATTCTTCCCATAGTTAGTTTTGCTGCTAAGAGTAGTGAATATTTCTTTCCGTTAATCTCGAAATTAGATCGTCCTTCTTTAAAGGGTTTAATGCTAAAAGTGTTCCATCAATAAGTACTACGCTCCCATTTCCTGTTTTAACAATTTTTTGAACCTTTTGTATATTCACTAAAATATTATGATTTACTCTAAAGAAATTTCTTTCGTTTAGCGATTCTTCCATTGTGTTAATTGTTTCATCAATACTAAGGTTTGATCCATTTTCTAAGTGAACAATTAACTTTTCTTTGGCGACTTCAAAGAAAAGAACTTCTCTTAAATCAACATATATATATTCTCCGTTTGCAGCAACAACTAATTTTTGTGGTATTATTTCTTTGAGATTGTCAAAAAGAGCATTGTATTTATTTTGACTATTGAAGTTATTTTTTTTCAACTCATAAACTTTCTCAACGGCTTTAGTTAGCTCCTCAATTTCAATTGGCTTTAGAATATAGTCAATGGCACTATACTTAAAGGCTCTAATAGCATAGTTGTTATGAGCTGTAATAAATATTATATCAAAATTACATGTGGTACATTTTTCCAGAAAGTCAAAACCTGTTCCGTTGGGCATTTCAATATCCAAAAAAATAAGATCAGGTTTTAACCTTACAACATGTTCAAGGGCTTCGTCTACCGACCGAGCAACACCAATTACCTCAACTTGAGGGCAAAATTGGCTTAAAAGTATCTGAAGTGATCTTATTGATGCAATTTCATCGTCAACCAGTAATGCTTTCAGCATGTAGATTATTACTTCAAGTTAATAATACGGTTTAGAAAAAATCGTGTAAAAATACAATTTTTGATCTGTTAAAACATATAAAATATTCAGTTACACCTGAATATTTGTATTAATTTCTTTGGGTATTGATATAAGAACTCTTGTTCCCAATGGTAGTCCTAAATTGTCGGTTAGATCCTCGTATATAATATTAAATTGCTCTTTATACATTAAACTTAGCAAGTCAATTCTTTGCTGTGTAATTTGTGAACCTCTTGATTTGTACTCTCTAGTACGAAGTTGCTGTATAGTATCTGCATGTCTTCGACCAACGCCATTATCCTCAATTGTACAACTTATAATTCTACCATTATCAACTAATGATATTTTCACCCATCCTGTCTTATCCTCTTTAAGCATAATCCCGTGCCATATAGCATTCTCAACAAAGGGCTGAATTAGCAATGTAGGTATTCTATATAATAGAATCGATTCTTTTTCCCCATAATCTATTGTATAGTCGAATTTTCCTTCCAACCTAATCTTTTCTAAATCGAGGTATAACCGAAGAGCCTCTATTTCGTCTCGCAAGGGGATTGTGGAATTTAAAGAATTATCTAATGTTACGCGCATTAATCGTGCGAATTTGGTTAGATATTTATGTGAACTAATTGGATCTCTTTCCAGAATGTAAAGCTGAATAGAATTTAAAGTGTTAAAAATAAAATGGGGATTCATTTGTTGCCTTAATGATTGCTGCTTGTATAGGTTGATGTTTTGAAGTAAATCGTTTCTACGCTTTATAGAATTCACCCTGATTTTGAAAATAAAAAATATAATAATGGTAAAAAAAAGTGTCCCAGTAAGTAAAAACCAAGTTCTTTTCCAAAAAGGGGGTTGAATGGTAAACGAAATAGATGCAGGAATTGAACTCCAAATTCCAGTATAACTCTGAACTTCAACCTCAAATTTGTAATTACCATGGGATAAGCCGCTGAAAAGACAATTTGGTGTTTGAGTTTGAACCCAAGTTGTATCAACGCCAAGCATTCTGTACCTGTATAAAGCATTTCCTTGTTTTCGATAAACAAATCCTACAAAGTCAAAGTTTAATACATTTTGATCATATTTTAAGTCAATGTGCTTTAATGTTAAATCGATTTGCTTGTTATTAACGCTAAAGGCTTTAATAATTACTTTAGGCGCAGTTTTATCTTCTGTAACCTTTCTCTTATCAAATACGGTTAAACCCTTTGAGGTACCAACGTATACCTTATTATTAACTTCATAAACGGCAGTTACTTCATTTGTTGGTAGTCCATTGGCATTTGTAAAATTATGAATTGTATACTTTCCGTGGTTGATAATAATTCTTGAAAGTCCCTGTCTGGTTGCCGCCCAGACATTATTCCTTGAATAATAAAGTTTATGTATTGAGTTTGAAATAAGCCCATCCCTTTGAGTAAGCTGTGAAGTTTTTCCATTTTTATATATCACAATTCCATTTCCATTTGTACCCAACCATAAAGATGAGTCAATTGGGTTTTGAATTATACTAACAATAATTTGAGCCAATAGTTGATTTTCAGTACCTTGATACAGATAACTACCATTAAAATACTTCCAAAGTCCATTAATGGTACAAAACCAAACAACCCCATGATTATCCTCAACAAGATTGTAAATTAAACCGGTAAAGTCTTTTTTAAATTCAGAGTCATAAACATATTTATCATCAACATATTTGACCAATCCTGTAGTTGATCCTATCCAATAACCACCAAATGAACTTTTTATCACCTCTCTCGGGTAAATAGTTATATTATTTGGAGTTCGTCCAAGACCCATAACTTGATTGTTCTTAATTAAATATATTTTATCAATAGAACTTACCCAAATACTTTTACTTAATGAATCGATTAATATGCTTCGAACAGATGAATATTTTACTAAATTGTTGTTTGAGTAAAAATGTTTTATTTTATTATTTTTCAGCAGATCAACAAAGCCAAACTCGTACCCAATATAGGCTCCATCATGATTCGCTGTAATTGCATTTATCCGATTATCAAATAAACCGTTTTCTTTAGAATAGTTAACCAAATTTATTTCAGAGCAGTAAAAAACGCCATCGTTTAGCGAACTAAACCAATAGGCACCTTCCCTATCCTGAAGAACAGAGGTGACCTGAATGTCACGAAGAAAATTCATCTGAGGACTTCCTTCTATCTCATAATTTGGATAGCATTCAATTCCTCCACCTTGAGGAGCAACCCAAAGATTATTTTTGCTATCAATACTCATCCAAATTATTTCCTGATCCTTTCTTATATTGCTAATTACTTTGCCATTCTTAACTTTAAAAATTGATTGCATTAAACTGCATATTAAAGAACTATCTGGAGTCGTTTGAAAAAATAAATGATGGTGTGTATATCCATTATAGGGAATCAGATTTAATAGCGATATTTTAAAACTTTGATATACACCGTGAAAGCGAAAATATTTTTGATCAAAATGATTAGGGCTAGATATTAATATTCTCCGATTGGGTAGTTCCTCCGCGCTTATATTTATTTCCTTTGCAACCTCATGCTTTCTATAAATACCTTCGGGGCTTATACTTATTAGTCCAAATTGTTTAAGACCAAGGTAAACGTTATCGAGGCTATCAACATAAAATGAACATTTTATAGGTCCTCTGCTTGAAGGTAGGTGATCTTTTATTTTATTGTTGTACTGATAGCTAACTACCTTGCCATTTTCAAAATAGGATAATTTACCCGACATCGGAATAAACCAAATCCTTTGCTTATAATCTTCATAAATCTCAAAAACATCATTGTCAACCAACCCTGATTGAAGATCAAAGTTTTCAAATTTATAACCATCGTATCTGCTTACCCCATTGGCTGTTGCAAACCAAATATATCCATTTGTATCTTGAAATACATGATAAACAACCGAAGAGGGCAGTCCATTATCAACAGTATATCTTCGAAAAACTGGTTCTGGATTCTGGGAATAAGATTGAATGGAAAATAAAAATGAAAATGAAAGGAGAAAAACTACTATCAATTTCCATTTTTGAACATTCAATTCAATATTTTGGATAGCTATCAAGGAAAGAGGGATTTTATCGATAAATTATTTGCTAATTTAATAAAAAAAAGGGTGTCTTTTGACACCCTTTTTTCATTACTTCTAATTTCAATTATTTTGAAAAATCCATTGATGACATTCTTACGTATGACTTATATCTCCACTTAGCATTATCCTCAGCTGCCTTAAATAACTCAGTAGCTGCTTCTGGGAATGAAAGTTGAAGAGAAGTATAACGTACTTCACCCTTTAAGAAATCTTGGAAAGTATTCCATTCAGGCTCTTTAGAATCAAGTTGGAAAGGATTCTTTCCTTCTTGTTCGAGTAGAGGGTTGTAGCGGAATAGATGCCAGTAACCTGATTTAACAGCAAGTTTAGCTTCGTTCTGGGTTGCGCCCATACCATTACGTAAACCGTGGTTAATACATGGTGAATAAGCAATAATAATTGAAGGACCTGGAAAAGCCTCAGCTTCTTTAATAGCCTTGAAATATTGGTTATGATCTGCACCCATCGAAACTTGAGCAACATAAACATAACCGTAGCTAATAGCCATCATACCAAGATCTTTCTTACGGATACGTTTTCCAGAAGCGGCAAATTTAGCAACTGCAGCAATTGGAGTTGACTTTGAAGCCTGCCCGCCAGTATTTGAATAAACCTCGGTATCCATAACAAGAACGTTAACATCTTGTCCTGTAGCAAGAACATGGTCTAAGCCACCAAATCCGATATCATATGCCCAACCGTCACCACCGAAGATCCAAACCGATTTTTTGATGAAATACTGCTTAAGGGCTAGAAGTTCTTTTGCAAAATCATCATTAATTTTTTCAAGTTCAGCAATCAGTTTTTCAGAAGCAACTTTTGATGTAGCAGCAATTTCTTTTGTATCCACCCATTCCTTCATTGCCGCTTTTGCAGTATCGCTATAGTTACCATTAAGAGCAACAGCGATTCTTTCTGCAATACGTTGACGTAATTTATCAACACCCGTTGCAATACCAAAACCGTATTCAGCATTGTCCTCAAAGAGTGAGTTAGCCCAAGCAGGACCTTGACCTTCACTATTCTTACAATATGGAGTAGATGGAGCAGAACCACCATAGATTGATGAACAACCTGTTGCGTTTGCTACAATCATTCTATCGCCAAATAGCTGAGTAATTGCCTTGATGTAAGGTGTTTCACCGCAACCAGCGCAAGCTCCGCTAAACTCGAATAATGGTTGAACGAATTGGCTATTTTTAACTGATTTTTCTTTTCCTAGAATATCTTTATAACCAACATTCTTATGCATATATACAAAACGCTCAGCTTCTGCCATCTGGCTCTCAAGTGGTTTCATTACAAGAGCCTTAGTTTTTGATGGACATACATCAGCACAGTTACCGCAACCAGTACAATCTAGGGCACTTACTTGTATGCGGAAGTTATACTCTTTAATTCCACCGTTACCTTTAACAGTTTCAGTTCCTTTAGGAGCTTTTGCCAATTCAGCATCTGTTAATAGGAATGGACGAATAGCAGCGTGAGGACAAACGTAAGCACACTGGTTACACTGAATACAATTGGTAGGAATCCATTCAGGTACATTAACAGCAATTCCTCGTTTTTCGTACTCGGTTGTTCCGCTTGGGAAAGTACCATCTTCGCGGTCAAGGAATGCGCTAACTGGTAAATCATCACCCATCATATTATTTACAGGAACAACCACATCATTTATAAACTTGGGTGCACCTTGGATTTCGATTGGTTTCTCTGGAGTTAACTTTGCCCACTCAGCAGGTACTTCAACCTTGGTAACAACACCACCTCTATCAACAGCAGCATTGTTCATCTGAACAATTTCATCACCCTTACGACCAAAAGATTTCTCAATTGCTTTCTTCATATCCTTAACCGCCATCTCGTAAGGGATAACGCCAGAGATTTTGAAGAATGCACTCTGCATAATCGTATTTGTTCTGTTACCTAAACCAATCTCTTCTGCTATTTGAGTAGCATTCATGATGTAGAAATTGATTTTTTTCTCAGCTAAATATTTTTTAATTGAGTTTGGTAATTTTGATTTTGTCTCTTCAACATCCCAAATACTGTTCAATAGGAATGTACCACCTTCGCTTAGACCTTTCAATACATCATATCTTCCTAAGTATGAAGGAACGTGGCATGCAACAAAGTCAGGAGTATTTACCAAATAGGGTGAACGGATTGGTTTATCACCAAAACGAAGGTGAGAAACTGTAATACCACCCGATTTCTTTGAATCATATGCGAAGTATGCCTGACAATACTTATCGGTATTATCTCCAATAATCTTGATGGAATTCTTGTTAGCACCTACAGTACCATCAGAACCTAAACCATAGAATTTAGCTTGGAATGTACCTTTAGAAGATAAGTTAATTTCAGCACCAACTGGAATTGATTTGAAAGTAACATCATCGTTTATACCAACTGTAAACTGATTCTTAGGCTCCTTTAGCTTAAGATTTTCGTAAACAGCTATCATCTGGGCAGGAGTTGTATCCTTTGAACTCAAACCATAACGACCACCTACAATTAGAGGTTGATTTGCCTGAGTATAGAAAACTTCTTTAATGTCTAAATATAATGGATCACCATTAGCACCTGGCTCTTTGGTACGATCAAGTACACAAATCCGCTTAACTGATTTTGGAAGAACCTTTAGTAAATATTTCGCAGAGAAAGGACGATATAGGTGAACTGAAATCAAACCAACCTTTTCGCCTTTTGCATTTAGGTAATCAACAACCTCTGAAATAGTATCAGTGATTGAACCCATTGCAATAATAATATTCTCAGCATCAGCAGCACCATAATAGTTGAAAGGATGATACTCACGTCCTGTTAACTTGGTAATTTCCTTCATGTAATCTTCAACAACATCAGGAACTACATCGTAGAACTTATTAGCAGCTTCACGTGATTGAAAATAGATGTCAGGATTTTGTGCAGTACCTCTTGTAACAGGATGCTCAGGATTTAAAGCTCTGTCACGGAATTCCTGAAGAGCCTTACGATCTACTAATGGTGAAAGATCATCATTTCCTAAAACCTCGATTTTTTGAATCTCGTGTGAGGTTCTGAAACCATCGAAGAAATGAAGGAAAGGAACTCTTGTTTTAATTGATGTTAAGTGAGCAACACCAGCAAGATCCATAACCTCTTGAACGCTTCCTGTAGCAAGAAGAGCAAAACCGCATGAACGGGTGCTCATTACGTCGCTATGGTCGCCAAAGATTGATAGAGCCTGAGCTGCAATACTACGTGCAGATACATGGAAAACACCTGGTAATAACTCACCAGAAATCTTGTACATGTTAGGAATCATCAGCAAAAGACCCTGTGATGCAGTATAAGTTGTGGTTAAGGCGCCCGCTTGCAATGAACCATGAACAGCACCAGCAGCACCAGCTTCAGATTGCATTTCGGCAACCTTTACTGTTTCTCCAAAAATGTTTTTCCTACCAAAAGCAGACCATTCGTCAACGTATTCTGCCATGGTGGATGAAGGGGTGATAGGATAAATTGCAGCAACTTCGCTAAACATATAAGCGATGTGGGCAGCAGCGTAGTTCCCATCACAAGAAATGAATTTTTTATTTTTTGTCATTGTAAATTTGAATTTTATTGATTTTGAATTGAATACTAAAAAAAACCTAGCAAAGTTAATAGAAAAAGAGATAAAGTTGCATGTTGTTAAACAATTTGAAATGATTCTATATATTAGGATTATTGTGAAATCGCTTGAAATCTGATTATCTGCAACTTTAACGTTTATCAAAATAATTAAATCTCAACTTTTCCTAATAAAAACCATAAACATTGAACTTACATTAATCATAAACCAATTATTTAATTAGAAAACTCAAGAAATAATAAATTGGAATGATTATTTTCGCAATGGTTAAAAATTATCAGTTTTTATCAAATTATAGCTATGGATACTAAGTTTAAAATAGGTGTTCTTAAAGAAACTAAAACTCCACCCGATAAACGAGTGGCTTTACCTCCCGCACAAGCTCTTGAACTAAAAAGGCTTTTTCCTAATGTTGAGGTTTATGTTCAACCCAGTGATATAAGATGTTACAAAGATTCCGAGTACTCATCCGTTGGAATAACCTTAAAGGACGATCTAAGCGATTGCGATTTACTATTAGGAGTAAAAGAAGTTAAAATACCATACTTAGTACCAAATAAAAGTTACCTGTTCTTTGCTCATGTTGCAAAAAAACAACCTCACAATCAACCACTAATTCAAGCAATAGCTCAAAAGGGAATTACGCTTTTGGATCATGAATATCTAACAGATCGTAGTGGAATAAGGCTAGTTGCTTTTGGTCATTGGGCGGGTGTTGTAGGTGCCTACAATGCCTTAAGGGCACGAGGAATTCGAACTAATCGCTACTACCTCCCTGCTGCCCATCAATGCCACGATTACAAGGAATTGATTAGTGAACTCCGTAAGGTTAAACTTGATCCTAAAAAGATTCTAGTTACCGGTGGTGGCCGTGTTGCAAACGGGGCAATGGAAATCTTTAAGGTCGTTCACCTAAAAGAGGTAAATCCTGAAGATTTTCTTACAAAGGAGTTCAATGAACCCGTAATTTGCAGAATAGATCCTTGGCACTATGCAAAAAGGAAAGATGGGAAACCATTCGACTGGGATTATTGGTCAAAATCCCCAATGGAGCATGAATCTTCATTCCTACCCTTTACTAAGGTTACGGACATCCTAGTTGCTTGTCATTACTGGGATTTCCGTTCGCCAATGTTTTTCACAAAAGAAGAAATGTTATTGCCTGATTTTAAAATAAGCATTATTGCTGATATCAGCTGCGATATTCCAGGTCCAATTCCTTCTACACTTAGGGCTTCAACCATTGCCAATCCATTCTTCGACTTTAATCCAATAACAGGGAAAGAAGAATCTGCATTTTCTGGAGGAAAAAATATTACTGTAATGTCTATAGATAATCTTCCAGGAGAACTTCCCAGAGATGCTAGCGAAGATTTTGGTAAAACTTTAATTGAAAAGATTTTTCCACATTTCCTTTGCGGCGATTGCGAAGGGGTAATAGAGAGAGCGACCATCCTTAAAGACGGAAAACTAACCGAAAAATACTCTTATCTGAAGAACTACCTTGAGGGGAAAGAATAATATTAGTTGTTAGTTTGGAGTTGGAACATAGTAATAAGCTTTTCCTCTATTCAATTCGGAGGAAACTAAAGTTCCACGATGATCCATAAAGAGATCGAAAATAAGGTCGTTATTCCATAAATCGCTAAAATGTAGAAAATCTTTAGTGGTAATAATTTTTTTGCCTTGAATCATAATATAATAGGTATCTCCTTTCTTATGAATACTATGCCAAATAGTACCACTAAAACTACGGTTTGAATAATATACGCGATTAAAATGATCTCCACGATCAATGGATTTATTAATTGATATACCATCCTCCTGAGTTTCAATAATTACCTCATCGGAATCAGTGACATAAAGATATAAAGGATACCCAGGTGTATTCAAGTTTGTCCAAGTTAGTCCACCATCTTCGGATCTCCAGAGTTTGGTGTCAAATGTTAAAGCGAGTATTGTACCATCAGATAATCGACAAATATGATTAGGTTGTTGATCTACTGGTAAACTTGTAATAGTCCAAGTTACCCCACCATCTTTTGAAAATCGAAGGGGATAGTTCCAGGTATTAGCCCAAACTGTTCCATCGGAAGTAACTTGAATATAAAAATAGTTTGAGTAAGAGGGGAATGGTTTATTACATCCCACCCAACTATCACCATGGTCAAGGCTTTTAAATAAATCGCCACCCCAAGTAGTCAAATATATTATGTTATCCTTACTCATTTCAATTGAAAAAACAGAAGTCCAAAGGTTTGATTGAACAGGAATCCAATCAAAATAGTTTGTATCTTGTTTGAAAAGTTGATTATAGGTATTTAGAAATGTTACTTTGTTGGTGGTATCTGCCACCATATGAAAAATTGAAACCTCGGGGTAAGTTGCAACAGTATCGCACATATTACTCCTAAAACTAGTACCGTAATAGTTAAAAGAACTTAAAAACTTTCCCCCCTTTTCATATATTGATGCTTTTAGAATCTGCTGGTTTGAAGTGTTACCTAACTTCCATTTTGTGCTGGCCTTCTCATTTTGTTTTATTAGAAAAAATTCGTTCTCAATACTTCCTCCGCCTTTAATAACCTTATAATGAACTTCAAAATCTGAATCAGTTGTATTGTCATTACCCATTACCTTTGTTGTAATACTATCCTTTAGGAAATTTCCTGCCAATGCTCTTTGATCGAACCCGTTTTTGGAGAAATAATAGGAAATCAAATTTTTTACTGATGGATCTGGGTACTTTTCGCACGAAACCAAGAATAGTGCTATTAATAAGACTATCAGGTAACTAAATATACTAGAATTGCTTTTTATTAAGGTCATTTTTCAAGTATTTTATAGGATTGGGATTTGGAATCCAACTGTAAAATTTAAAGATTTATTCTTTAATGTTTTATCTGCTCCAGAATTAAGTATAGATGGTTGGACATCTAATATATTCTTCCATCCTGAATTATAATTACACCCTATTTCCAATGAGTATTTATTATAAAATGGAATTAATATACCTCCACCAAGTACCCAGCCCCAATCGTTATCTTTTATATTTCCATCAATATCGTCATAAACAGTATACTCGTTTAACGTATAAGATTCCCCACGTAATTCTAATTTAGACTTCCCAGTTACCCTAGCATTTAGTCTTAAACCTGAATACAAGCCGCCATTTATGTAATATTTAAGTTTGCCTCCAAATTTTAACTTTAATAATAAAGGGATAACTATATAGTTTATATCAACCTTGCAATTGTTATAGATAGATGCTGGATAATTAACTGGATTGTAGATAAAACGTGTTGCAGAAGAATCTTTAAATCTATAACCCTTTTGTTCAAAAGTTAGCCCTGAACTAATTGCAAAATTTTTATTCAAGTAATAATCAAACGATACACCACCAATAAAACCTCCATTTGAACTATAGCCATTTCTACTTTGGTGCCCGTTATTACTTGACTCGCTAAACCCTCCTTTATAGGTTAGGAATAACACTTGACGATTTGATGAATCGGAAGGAAAAAAATCTTTTGAATGATTTTTTCTCTTCCCGAAGGCATAATAGCCAATTCCAAAAATCATTTCGGCAGTACCATTTCTACCATTTATCTGATCGATAAACACCTTGCGTCCAATTGTATACCGACCATCGACAAAAACTTTAAGACTATTTGTTATTGGGTATGAAAACCCAGCGGAATAAATGTATCCAAAATCATGTTTTGGAGGGGTGTTGTTAAGTGATTCACTATAATCATATCGATAAGAAAAATAGATACCTGCGGATAGGTTAAATTTTATGCGGGTTGGTGTGCTAAATTTTAACTGAAACGGAATCCTATAAAAGGAGTAATTCCAATTATGATTCATATAATAATAAGGCATAATTGAATTAGCACTCAAACTCTTATCTAACCAATAAATTGGATAATAATAGGTTTTTTCTTCGTAATAGATGGTCATTTTGCTAATCTCGGTTTGTATTGACCACATCTGAAAGGGTGAATAGTTAAAGAAAATTCCAGATACTGGCCCTGGTTTGTTCATCCATCTTCCAGATTCTTGGTTTCCATTAATATTTGATCTATTTACACCATTTAGAATTCCAACAGAAAACTTCTGAGAATAACACTGAACTGAGATAATCAGAAAGAGTATTATTATTAATGGTTTCAAAGATTGCATATTATCTATTTACAGTTAATAATATTGTATTTTGAAAACAATATAAAAGGTAGAATTGAGAAAATCTCAACAACTATAGATTAGATGCTAAGGCAGGAATATAGGTTGCGTAAATTATTTTTGTATGCTATTTTTTCTTTGAAACTAATGTGAAATCAGCTAGTGCAATTGCAGTAATAGCCTCGAGTATTACTGGAACCCGAAGTGCTATGCAGGTATCGTGTCTTCCTTCGACTTTTAGTTCATCAATTTTTCCGTTTGCAAAGTTATAGGTTTGCTGTGTTTGGGATATGCTTGAGGTTGGTTTTACTGCTACCCTAAATAACAACTCATTTCCATTAGTTAATCCACCAGTTATCCCACCTGCATTATAAGTTGATGTTTTACCCGTTTCGTCGATAATTGGATCATTGTGCTGTGAGCCAAGCATTTTAGCGGATGAAAATCCAGAGCCAAATTCAATACCTTTAATTGCAGGGATTGAAAATGCTAAATGGCTAATTACAGATTCTACAGAATCGAAAAAAGGCTCGCCATAGCCTACAGATATATACCCAGCCCTACACTCTACAATTCCACCAATTGAATCTCCTTTATCCTTTGCTTCTTTTACTGCATTAATAATATCGGTACTACCCCCTGCCTCAATAAGCAATGCATTGATAGATATACTTGGTATTATTTTTTTTGCTACAACACCAGCTGCAACTAAAACTAATGTTAATCGTCCTGAAAAATGCCCACCGCCCCTATAATCGTTAAATCCACCAAACTTTTGACGTGCAACAAAATCGGCATGTCCAGGTCTTGGGTGCTCCTTTAAATTAGCATAATCTGATGATTGGGTATTGTTATTCCTAAAAATAATAGTTAATGGTGCACCAGTTGTAAAACCGTTAAACCATCCAGAAACAATTTCAGGTGTATCATCCTCCTTACGAGGAGTTGTTCCGAAAGCTCCGGATTTACGTCGATCTAAATCAGCCTGAAAGTCTTCAATTTTTAAGGGGATTCCATGGGGACAACCATCAATCACAACCCCAATCATTTGCCCATGCGATTCTCCGAAAATGCTTATTCTGAATATGCGACCAAATGTGTTCATAGCGAAATGGTTGTTCGTTTATTTATAAACAAATTGTTTTATCACCTTGTAAGATGTTCTAAATCTACAAAAAAATCGGGATAACTCTTATTAACACTCTCAATACCATCAATTTCAATAATTCCTTCACCAGCCAAAGCTGCTGTTGCCGTTGCCATAGTAATTCGATGATCTCGATGAGAGCAAACCTTTGCTGATTGCGGTTTTCCCCCCTTAATAATCATTAACTCCCCTTCAACCTTAAGTTCAATTCCCATTTTACTAAATTCTTCCAAAAGTGTTGCAGCTCTATCGCTCTCTTTTACTCGCAAACGGCTTACGCCTAATATTCTAGATTCTCCAATACAATGGCTTGCAAGTGCAACAAGCGGAGGAAATAGATCTGGGCAATGGGTTGCATCAAAATGAAATCCATTTAATTGGTGTTTGCTCACCTCCATGTGATTATCGTTCATCGATATCTTGGCACCAGCATAAATCAAGGCATTGATAATTGCTTTATCCGCCTGGGATGAACTAATCTGCAAATTCTCCACTCTTACTTTTCCTGCAATAGCAGCAGCAACAAGTAAGAAAGAAGCTCCACTCCAATCACCTTCTACCCTATAACTCCTAGGTTGATATAGTTGTCCCGATTTAATTTTAAATTCTTTGTAGTCCTTGTTTTCAACATCAACTCCAAAATATTTCATCATCCCAATGGTGATATCGATGTATGGGCGACTTTGCAAATTTTCAACATTTATTACGACATCCTTTTTTGCATAGGGTGAGGCCATTAAAATTCCAGTTAAAACCTGAGAACTAATCGAACCATCTATCGTAACCTTACCTCCTTTTAAAGGGCCTTTTACTGTAATGGGTAACTTCCCATTGTTTGTTCGACAGTACTCACAAAGTGGGTTTAATGAATTTTCAACAATATTCATCGGACGATCCCGCAAAGAACCACGCCCGGTAAGTACTACTTCGCCATCAAGCGTTGCAGCAATAGCAGAGAACATTCTTACACTAAGTCCAGATTCTCCAAGATTCAAAGGAATTATTGGTAAAGAAAGACCTCCAGAAATCAGTAAACTATCGGCTTTAACATCAATTTTTGCACCTAAAGCCTTACAAACTTCTGTTGCAGCAATTACATCATCACTATTACCAACTGATATAATCTCAGATTGCCCTATGGACATTGATGCAAGAGCAATAGCACGTTGTGCTAAACTTTTCGAAGGAGGTGCTGTGATTGTTCCGTTAACCGTTGCTGGCTTTATACTTTTCTTCATCCATTATGCTTTTTACTTCATCAGGGTTTAGACCATCGATAGAAACAAGTAAGTCAAACCGAACATCATTAAAGTCAATCAAATCATTAAGGTCTATTGATTTTACACTTAAATGATTAAAATCAAGTGTTTGTAATATTGAATTGCTAAGCAACTCAACCAAAGGTTCAAATCCTGTAAATATTGAAAATGAGGCAATTGCTTGATGAATCAACCACCTATCTCCTCTTATAATATTTATTCCTGCATTTTGAGCCTCTATAGAGAGATTTGATTTTCTATAGTTAGCATCCAAAAAAAGTTTTATTCCTGAATTCCAATTAAAATCTGGCAAAGCAACATGAGGGAGCAACGTTGAAACAACAATATCAACACCATCAATAATATCATTGAACTGAGCAACATTACAACCCAGATGATTTGCAATCTCCAGCGCTTTACTTTGTGTTCTGTTTTCGATAAAAACTTCAGCCCCAGAGTTCATCAAACCGAAAACAGCAGCTCGTGAAGCACCGCCAGCTCCTAATACTAAACAACGTTTTCCAAAGATATCAATTCCAGCCTCTTCAATAGATTTAACCACACCTAGATAGTCAGTGTTGAATCCTTTTAAATAGCCATTATCGTTCAGGATAGTATTAACTGCTCCTATTTGCTCGGCCTCGGGCGAAAGCGAATCAAGCATTGGAATAATACACTCCTTAAATGGTGTGGTAATGTTTGCTCCAATAATATTTAACGAACGAATTGTTCGTGCAACATCTTCGCATTTCTGAACTCGAATACGAGTATAGTATGCATCAATATGAGATTTTTCAAATATAGAGTTGAAAAGCTGTGGACTTTTGCTATGTAATACTGGATTTCCAAACACTGCGAAAAGTTTGCTCATAACTTTAACCTAACCGCTCTATTAGTTTTACTATTTTTTCCATCTCCTTAAAATCAATCTGCCCGGGAGCAGTAGTATTCCCTTCGGAAGAGGCAAATGTAAATGGTGCACCCAATGATAATGCAGCAATTCGAGTAATTATGCCCGCTTCACCCATCCCAAGTGCTACTAATCTTTGATATTTTGAATAAAGACCCAATATTCGAGCACTATCTGTTCTACTATTCGATAAACATGCTATTTTGGCAACATCTGCTCCTGCTGCATATAGACTATCAATTATGCTAAATAATTCCCTTTCATCGGGTGTTTTGCCAAAACAGTGCCACGAAATAATAACCTTACATCGTTTACTCCTTGCCAATTCTATTAATGGTTTACGCCATTCCGGAGATGTCTCAATCTCCAAATCGACCCATGCGGCTCCTGCTTCTATTGCTCTAGTTAGAATTGATGCCCTTTGCACATTATCATACCTACCTTGGCGACATGTAGCAATAAGGTTTTGATGGCTCGAAAATACCATTTCAAGTTGGTTGGGCATTAGATCGAGCAAATCAATACGGATTTCAGCCATACCAACCTCGTCTAGTACCTTAATTATACCCTCAAAGGAGCTATTTGCTATAACCACACAGATATCTGAGCGTATCATTTTTGTATAAACTTTTCGAGTTCTTTAAGATTAATTCTTTCAACCTCAACACTCCCAATTCCTTTCATTAAAACAAAATGAATGAATTCGTTCTCTCTCTTTTTATCTTTTAGCAAAACCTCAAAAACATGTTTTAGGTTTGCATCGGTTTTAGTGGCTAACCCAAAATTTGATAGGATGTTCTCCAATCTATCTCGTTCGTCTAAACTAAGTTGACCCTTTTCAACAGACAGATTAGCCGCAAAAACTAAACCAATACTTACCGCCTGACCATGAGGAATACCCGTTAATTTCTCCACTGCATGACCCCATGTATGGCCTAAATTTAGCACCCTACGCAAACCATGTTCTCGTTCATCAGTCTCAACAATGCCAGCTTTTATTTTCACAGAACGGGTAACCAAATATTCTATCAACCCCTTGTTTAATGCCAAAATCTCAGTTCTGTTCTTTTCAATATCATCAAACATAGATTTATCAGATATCAATGCATGCTTGACCACCTCTGCCATTCCATTTGCAAATTCAATAGTAGGAAGGGTTTTAAGCATTGAGATATCGCATATTACAAATTTAGGTTGATTAAATGTTCCTATGATATTTTTATACCCATCGAGATCAATCCCATTCTTACCCCCAACGCTAGCATCAACCTGAGCCAATAAAGTAGTTGCAACAAATCCAAAATTCACACCACGCATAAAAGTTGATGAAACGAATCCTGCCATATCGCAAACAACCCCACCACCTATACCTACAATAAATGAACTTCTATCTGCATTGTTTTCAAGCAACCACCGATAAATATTTAAGGCAATTTGAAAGTTTTTAGAAGTCTCTCCGGGTTCTATGGAAAATATAGGTGCAATAGGAAAGCGGTTGCGATATAATCTTTTTACATTTCCATCAGTAATAATAAATAGTTTACTATTTGATGTGTAATTTTTAAGATTATCAATGCTTTCGCCAATCAATATCTGAGAAAAGGATTCACTCCCTTTTACCTCAACTAATTCCATTTAATGTTTTTTTTGAGCATATAAAGTTAGGCTTAAATTTAATATACTCGATTCAACTTTTCTCAATCAATTCATTTTGAACTGAAATAGACTCCTTATGTATTGTATTATAGAGTTTTTTAATAAACCCTGCTCTTAAACCCGATTTTTCACCTGTATTTGTTACCCGTTCAAGAACTTGACCCCATCTTTTTGATTGTAGTACAGTCATCTTTCTGTTCGTTTTAACCGATGCAATCCTTTCGGAAAGTTCCATCCTGTTGGACAAAGCCCATAGCAAAAGGTCATCCATGATATCAACTTCCGCACGTAGTTCGTTTAGTAGCTCATCAGGATAGGATAGTTCAGGATTTCCAATAATATCAATAAAGTTAAGCAGATCTTTAAATTCTGATGGAGTAAGCTGTTGAGAAGCATCACTCAAAGCTTTTGTAGGTTCAGGGTGAACCTCAATAATCAAACCATCAAAACCCATATCAACCCCACGTTTTGCAACAAATGGAACTAAGTTTCGGTTGCCAGAAATATGGCTTGGATCACAAATAATAGGTAAATCGGGATATTTTGCCTTAAGATCTAAAGGAATTTTCCAGAAAGGTTGATTTCTGAAGATTGACTTACCCCACCAAGAAAACCCTCTGTGGATTGCACCAATCTTACGAATTCCAACATTATACAACCTTTTAATTGCCCCTTCCCACAGATCAATATCGGGACTTAGCGGGTTTTTGACAAGTACAGGAATATTTACACCTCGAAGTGCTTCGGCAATCTCCTGCATTACAAATGGATTTGATACGGTTCGAGCACCAATCCAAACCATATCAACTCCGAATTTCAATGCTTCATACACGTGCTTTTCGGAACCAACTTCAGTTGAGAATGGTAAACTTGTTTCCTGTTTCACATCTCGAAGCCATCCAAGCCCATCCACCCCAACACCTTGAAAAGAGCCAGGAGTTGTTCTAGGTTTCCAAATACCAGCTCTGAGGTAGTGAACCCTCCCGCCTTGTTTTAGCTCATTTGCCACCTTAAGCAATTGCTCAGGCGATTCAGCACTGCAAGGACCGGCAATCAATAATGGGCTATTCAACTCTGGCAACCACAATCTCGGTGGCACTAGACCAGTTAATGGTTTTGTTTCCATTTTTTTTGCTTTTTAAACTATTATCGAACTTTTCTCTTATTTCTTGTGATTGACGAATAAATTGATTCAATGCTTCGATGTTCTCAGATTCAATTAACTCCTTCATGATTTCAATCTGATGAATAAAAAGTTGCAGGTTTTGGCTGATATACACTTTATTCTGAATAAGAATTGGAATCCAAACTTCTAATGGACTTTTTGCTAAACGTGTGGATGAATCAAACCCACTCGCAGCAATATCCAGCCATTGGTAATTTGCATCTAAAGAACAATCCACTGTACTGGCTACTCCGTACGATACAATTTGTGGAAGATGCGAAACCAATGCAACAAGTCTATCATGCTTATCTTCATCCATATATTCAACCACCATTCCCAGTATTCTGAATATCTCCTCAGCATGTTTAATAGCTAGTTTGGAAGATAATTCCGCCTGACAAATAATTGATTTTTTATCTTTAAAGAGATTTCCATCAGAGCCCTGTGGCCCACCAATTTCGGAGCCTGCCATTGGGTGAGCAGCTACAAAGCTTCCTCTATTTTGATGATTTTGAACGGCTCTGCATATCGATGATTTTGTAGATCCCACATCTATTATAACTGCATCGACCTTAATTCTACTTAAAAGATCAGAAACAATTGAAATGGCAGCATCAACAGGAACGGCAACTATTATAACATCAGACTCACAGGCAATTCTTTCAATTGTCCATGAGTCGTCGATTATTCCAGCCTTAATTGCATAATCAATATTTTCCTGACTTATATCAAACCCTGCAATGCATTTAAACATCCCTTTAACCCCCAAAGCAATTGAGCAACCAATCAATCCTGTTCCAACTATCGAAATATTTTTCATGACTTTACCTAAAAATGTTAAATCGTCTTACCCTTAATAGTGCTTCTTGAAGTGTATTAATATCAGAACAAAGCGAAATCCTAATAAAACCTTCGCCATTGCTACCAAATACAGTTCCAGGGGTAATGAATACTCCCGTTTGTCTTAGAATTTCTCCAGAGAAGGCTTCGGATTCAACTATATATGGAGGAATCTTCGCCCATAGGAATAGCCCACTTTGAACTGGATTGAAGGTGCAATCCAGTTCACCTGCAATCTGTTTTGTAATTCCCTGTCGAATCTTGTATTCAGCATTAAGATTCTCATACCATTCCTTTCCACATCCCAATGCAACAGCAGCTGCAAGTTGAACTGGAAGTGGCATTCCTGAATCCATATTTGTTTTGAATCTTAATACTTTTGAAAGCAAATCGGCCTTGCCTACCATCATACCAACTCTCCACCCAGCCATGTTGTGCGATTTGCTCAAGGAATTCAGTTCAATGGCGACATCAAGACCACCATTTACCTGAAGTATTGATAAAGGCTTATGGTTTAGAATAAAACTATACGGATTATCATGACAGATTAAAATTCCATGCTTTTGCCCAAATTCAACAAGACGTTCGAAAAGCGAGATGTTAGGCTTTGTGCCAGTTGGCATATTAGGATAGTTTACCCACATCAACTTAACACCTTTAAGGTTTTGCTTCTCGATTTCTTCAAAATCAGGAAAATACCCATTTTCTTCCTTTAACAAGTAATCCAATACCTCTGCACCAGCCATCTGAGAAGCAATTCGGTATACTGGATATCCAGGGTTAGGCACCAGAACCTTATCCCTTTCATTCAAAAATGCCATACTCAGATGCATGATTCCCTCTTTTGAACCCATTAACGGGAGAACCTCAGTATTATAATCAAGTTTAACGCTATAGTAATTGGTGTACCATTCAGAGATTGCTTTTCGGAGTTCATCAGCACCTCTATACCCCTGATAGCCGTGATTGCCATCTTTATAACTCTCTTTTGCTAACGCTTCAAGCATTTCGGTTGGAGGAGCAAGATCTGGGCTTCCAATTCCTAGATTTATAATCTTAACACCCTGATTTGAAAGAGATTCAAGTTCTATTCTTTTTTTTGAGAAATAGTATTCCTGAACATCTTCTATTCTCCTTGCAGTTTGCATTTCCATATTTCTAGTTTTTTAATTTACAATTAAGGTTTTGTGACTAGGAATATCCTGATTATTGTAATCGTCAGGCAAATCCTGACTCCTATAAATACCCAGAATATCTAATGTTGATGTATGTTTCCTTGCTATCTTAAATGCTTGATAAAATTGGGGAAGAGCCGTAAAAACTAAATCCGCATGGAATATATACTCCCATCTTTTTCCAACTATTGGAAGGGATTGGAGCATAGTCAGATTTATTCCATAATCCGCAAAAGGCTGTAAAATATTAAGCAGACTACCGGGTTGATGTTTTGCTGTAAATGTTATGCTTGCTTTATTTGATGTATCAGAAGCCTGAGTAGAAGATTTTTTCTCAAGGATCAAAAATCTAGTATAATTCTCCTTGTTCGATTCAATTGATGGTTCAATAATCTCAAGCCCATACTCTAATGCAGCGTTTTTACTTGCTACTGTCGCAACCCCTTTCAGGTTAAACTCTGCAATTTGCTTAGCACTTAAGGCGGTGTCTACGCCCTCTACGAGTTTAATCGATGGGTAATTTTTAAAAAAAATTGTACACTGCGCCAATGCCATAGGATGTGAGCGAACCTCGTTTATTGAATCAATCGTCTCGCCGAATGAGGCAATAAGATTCTGAACAATTCTGAGGTATATTTCTCCCGTTATTCTTAATGATGAATCTCTTATAAGAGCATAATTAGGAAGAATGCTCCCCACTAAAGAATTCTCAATCGCCATAATCCCAAAATTGGCTTTACGGGTCTCCACTGAATCCACAAGTCCTCGGAAGGTCATACACTCAAGAATTTCTATCCCTGAACCAAAATATTCAATCGCAGCCTCTTGATGAAAAGCTCCTTTAACGCCTTGAATTGCTACAATTTTTTTCATTTTAAAATTTGATATTATGAAACAAAAAAAGAGATCCTCTTTCGGAGACCTCTTTGCGTATTTTTAATCTACTTTTTCTACACAATGTTTTCAGTCCCCAGAGTTTTGGAGGTAAAAAAAGTAATAGAAAAAGTAATATGTTCTGCCTATATTGTTCATCTACTGTCTAATGTTCGTTTGTTTAGTATTTTATCCTTTAGTATTATGTTTGATATTTAGAATCTGCTTAAAAATAAAAAAGCCCCGCATCTGCAGGGCTTGGTTTATTTTGTGCTTTTTATTTCATTTCTAAATTTTACACAATTGCCAAGCCCTTGCTTTCGTAAAAGTAGAAGTAAAAATAGCTGGCAAAAAAATTTGAATTGTGCGAAATCATAGTGCCTATTATTGAATGCAATATTAAATCATTTATCCAAACAAAAAAATAAAATCAATAAAATAACAAAATGAAAACAATAACTATTATATTTATAGATAATTACAAATACATAAAACTAGTTAATTAGAAAAATGAACTATCAATCCTATTTTAATAATGTTATCATCGAAATAGGATTTTCTGCTTTGAAAACTGCATTACCAGCCACCAAAACATTAGCTCCTGCTTTGTAAAGTTGAGATGCATTATTTGCATCAACTCCACCATCAACTTCAATAAGAGTATTTAGATTTTGAGAATCAATCATCTCTCTTAATCGCTCAATCTTTCTATAACTATTAGCAATAAACTTTTGACCACCAAACCCAGGATTAACCGACATTATTAAAACTAAATCTGCCTCACCTAATATTTCGCTCAGGAGTTCAACAGGAGTATGGGGATTTACAGAAACACCGGCCTTCATACCTAAATTTCGAATTTGGGACAAAGTTCTATGTAAATGGGTACATGCCTCATAATGAACAGTAAGAATATCGGCACCAGCTTCTTTAAATTTTTCGAGATACCTATCAGGTTCAATAATCATTAAATGTACATCCAAAGGCTTTTTCGCCAACTTTTTAACCTGCGTAACTACCGGAAAACCAAAAGAAATGTTTGGAACAAATACTCCATCCATGATATCAAGATGAAACCAATCGGCCTGGCTGGCATTTATCATTTCAATATCCCTATTCAGATTGCCAAAATCGGCAGAAAGTAGAGATGGAGCAACTAGATGATTCATTGATTAATTTTTGCACAAAAGTAGAAAAATCTTTAGTTGCAAGCTAATTTGTCAACTTTTTAATATTTAAACTTTAAGGTTATCCAAGATAACTCTTCAAAATTTTACTTCTGGTGGTCTGTTTCAATCTCTTAATAGCCTTCTCCTTAATCTGCCGAACTCGTTCACGCGTGAGATCAAACTCCTCTCCAATCTCCTCTAAAGTATGCGGGTGTTTTCCATTCAATCCAAAATATAATCGGATTATGTTTCCTTCTCTAGGAGTTAAGGTAGCCAAAGCTCTTTCAATCTCTTTTCTTAAACTATCATTAAGCAACCCTCTATCAGGAGCAGGAGAGTCATGCGATAGGAGTACATCATACATATTGCTATCCTCATCCTGAGTCAAAGGCGCATCCATTGAAAGATGTCGATTTGAACTTCTTAAAGCTTCCTTTACATCATCAGTAGCAAGTTCTAGAACTTCCACTAATTCATCAACAGATGGCTCCCTCTCATATTTCTGCTCAAGTTCGGCAAAAGCTTTATTAACCTTATTTATAGAGCCTATTTTATTCAGGGGTAACTTAACAATTCGTGATTGTTCAGCTAAAGCTTGAAGAATAGACTGTCGAATCCACCATACTGCATAGGAAATAAACTTAAAACCACGTGTTTCGTCGAAACGCTGAGCTGCCTTAATTAATCCAAGATTCCCTTCATTAATCAAGTCAGGCAAACTAAGACCCTGATTTTGATATTGCTTTGCAACAGATACCACAAATCGTAAATTGGCTTTTACAAGTTTATTCAACGCTTCTTCATCACCCTCTTTCAATTTACGAGCAAAGTTTACCTCCTCCTCCGATGAAAGTAAGTCAACTTTTCCAATCTCGTGTAAGTATTTATCAAGTGAGACTGTTTCCCGATTGGTAACCTGTTTAATAATTTTAAGTTGTCTCATGATCAGGTAATAAGATTTGAAAAACAATGGATGAAATTAATTATTAATTGATAAAAATCATGTTTTTATCAACTTTTTTTTAAAAAACTTATTAGAAAATGATAAACAGTTATAGTTTTTTTTTTGTTTTAGAAAGGAAATCCTTATCATTGCAAAAAATACCGCTTATATTTCTTTTTAATCCCATTTCATATTTTCAAACTTTAATCGAAATTCTTTTTTTTCCCAACTACTAAAAATCCAGTTAAAACTTTTGATCATTTTATGTACGATATTTTAGAACTAAACAAAAAACTGCTTCCTGAACTTAAGGATATAGCAAAAGACATGAATATCAAGAAGATAGAAAATTTGCGTAAGCAAGAACTTATCTACCGTATACTTGATCAACAGGCAATAAATGCTGCAAGCGAATCAAAAATAAAACTAAAAGAGAAAAAAGAAGATACTCAACCACAGCCAATTACCGAAATTCAACCCAAAAATGAACATGCTTTAGATCGTGGAAAAAGGAAACGTTTTACACGTCCAAAGGAAGGTTCAAGAGAATTTTTTAACGATAGCCAAAAACCTCGCATTGAAATTCCAAAAGAAGCCCCAAAAGAGATCCTATTTGAAGACCTATCAACGCCAAAAATTGAAAGTAGACCATTTCAAATTAATCGTCCAAAGCCACAGATTAAAAAACAATTATCAGTTCCCCTATTGGACGCAGATCTTGGCGCAGATATTCCTGAAATTGAACCTGTTATTGAACCAATAGTTGGAAATATCGATGGGTTTGAAGCAGCCACTCCCATTGTAGAAGTTGATTCAATACAATCAAATATTCCTAACGAACAAGTTGGTAAAGAGGATTTTCAGCAGAATCAATCGGAAACAACAATTGACGGGGAAAGAAAACCTGCATTCCGTGATCAAAATTTCCGCAAAGGATTTGAACGTAGAACTGGCGATAGATTTGATTTTGATGGCATTGTAAGCACTACAGGTGTTCTCGAAATTATGCCCGATGGTTACGGTTTTCTCCGCTCATCGGATTACAACTATCTTAGTTCCCCTGATGATGTTTATGTTTCACAATCGCAAATTAAACTTTTCGGCTTAAAAACAGGTGATACTGTAACCGGAACGATCCGTCCCCCAAAAGATGGCGAAAAATATTTCCCGCTGATTAAAGTAAATGAAATAAATGGTCGAAATCCGGAATATATCCGCGATAGAGTTCCATTCGATTTCCTAACTCCCCTTTTCCCTAACGAAAAATTCACATTATTAGGAAGTGGACAAAATATTCTATCCGCAAGGGTGATAGATATGTTCACGCCTATTGGTAAAGGCCAAAGGGGATTAATAGTTGCTCAGCCTAAGACTGGTAAAACTATTCTATTAAAAGATATTGCTAACTCCATAGCAGCAAACCACCCTGAGGTTTACATGATTGTTCTTTTAATCGATGAACGCCCTGAGGAGGTTACAGATATGGCACGTAGCGTAAACGCAGAGGTTATCTCATCAACATTCGATGAGCCAGCTGAGCGGCATGTTAGAATTGCTAATATTGTTCTTGAGAAGGCAAAAAGATTAGTTGAATGCGGACATGATGTTGTAATTTTGCTCGACTCAATTACTCGTTTGGCAAGAGCGTTCAATACTGTTCAACCTGCATCAGGTAAAGTTTTATCGGGTGGTGTTGATGCCAATGCACTCCACAAACCTAAACGTTTCTTTGGTGCAGCACGTAATATTGAGAATGGTGGCTCACTTACAATCCTTGCTACCGCCCTTACTGATACAGGTAGTAAGATGGATGAGGTTATCTTTGAAGAGTTCAAGGGAACAGGCAACATGGAACTTCAACTTGATCGTAAGTTATCCAATAAGCGTATTTTCCCTGCTGTTGACATTACAGCTTCAAGTACGCGTCGTGATGATCTTCTTATTGACAAAGAAACCCTAAGTAAAATATGGGTACTCCGTAACTATCTTACCGATATGAATTCAGTTGAGGCAATGGAGTTTTTCCGCGATCGTTTGATAAGAACACAAAACAACGAAGAGTTTTTGCAATCGATGAATAGCGACTATTAGAAATGAAAAGGGGTAAGTGAAATAATGACAATCACTTGCCGCAATTTTGTATTTCAATCTTCATTTTTACTACTTTTGTATCACAATAGACCTTGGGGCTGACCTGGTTTTGACAGCAAGTAGAATGGGTCTGTAAGCATGTCGAGCGTGGTGATGCTGGCTCGTAAATCCCAGAACACAAACTATATACGGCGAATCAAATTACGCTCTTGCTGCTTAATCCGCTATGCGAATTAGCTTAATTCCTTGCCCTAGGCGGTAGGGAACGAGATGTCTCACCGAAAACTCCTCCCTGTTGTTTTCGGTATATGGGGCACCAAACTAACGGGGATAGCTAGGGCAGACACCTCTAACACCCGGCGAAACACTAGAGGATAAGGGTTGGTTCGGTCGCATTTCGCCTGTCTAACCTCGAAAATCAAGAGATGCTAAGCATGTAGAACGCAGTCTGGTTCCTTGTTTGGACGAGGGTTCGACTCCCTCCAGCTCCACAAATGTTAATTCAATTAATTTCAAAAAGCCTCAAAATGAAACATTTGAGGCTTTTTTGTTTCGTAATACTTTCATTTTTTTTCATGTTTTTTCATTACTTTATTACCCTTATCGTATACCTCAATTTGTTGCTTTAAAAGGGTATCCTAATTAACATTATATATCTGTATTTCTGATATATAAATCACTATTTATTTTTTTTTATTTCATCCTGTTTCACTACATTTGTTTCAAATAGGTTACCTGAAAAACTATGAATCATAAAAACACTTTTGCTGTTTCATTTTATCAACGGGTTGATAAAATAGACGATAAGAAAACCGCCCCCGTTTTCATGAGAGTCACAGTTAGCGGGAAAAGAGCTGACATCTCGATCAACAGGAGGGTTCATACTGACAACTGGGAGGATGGGAGAGCTAAGGGGAAAAGCCAAGAGGCTAAGCAACTTAACCTGTACCTCGAAAGCCTAAAAGCTAAAGTTTACAACATCCAACGGGATCTGGTTGACAGGAAAGAGCCGATCACCGCCGAGAAGGTGAAAAAAATCTTTCAAGGCAAAGGGGCTAATGACAAAACGTTGGTTCAGGTTTTTGAATACCATAATGAGCAGATGCGGCAACTCATCGGCAAGGATTTTAGTGTTGAAACGTGGCATAGATATGAAACAACGCTAAAGCACGTTAAAGAGTTTATGCTCCATCAGTATAAGGTAAAGGATTTGTACCTGCATGAGGTAAGATACGAATTCGTTACGAGCTTTGAGTTTTACCTAAAAACGGTCAGAAGTTGTGCGCATAACTCTACCCTAAAGTATATACTCAACTTCAGAAAGATAATATCGCTTGCCCTAAAGAATGAGTGGCTAGATAAAGACCCGTTTAAAAACTACTCGAACCGACTTGAGGAGGTTGATAGGGGCTTTTTATCAAAGGAGGAGTTGGCTGCAATTGAGCAAAAAAATATTACCATTCCACGCCTTGCTGTAGTCCGAAACATTTTTATATTCTCATGCTATACAGGACTCTCCTACGCAGAGGTTGCTAAACTATCGCTAAGTAATATTGTATTAGGCATTGATGGCGAGAAATGGATACACATACGTCGCACAAAAACGGATGTAAAATCAACAGTCCCTCTACTTCCAAAGGCTTTGGATATAATTGAGAGGTACAAAGAGCATCATTCGGTTCAGGGTAAAGACAAGTTGCTACCAGTAATGACAAACCAAAAAATGAATGCCTACCTGAAAGAGCTCGGGGATATTTGTGGGATTAGCAAGGTGCTAACCTACCACCTAGCACGCCATACATTTGCAACAACAGTAACCCTTACCAATGGAGTTCCCATTGAATCGGTAAGCGCAATGCTTGGACACAAAAGCATCAAGACAACGCAAATCTATGCTAAAGTAGTTGAGCAAAAAGTCGGCACTGACATGGCTGCTCTAAAGCAAAAACTAATGGATGATGCGATTATTGTAAAACAAACAAAGGTTAATTTAGAAGAGATACAATCTAAAAAAGCACCCTAAAAGTACCCTAAAAGTGCTCTTGAAGTACTCTTGAAGTACTCTAATTCTCGAAAAAAGTGCTCTAAAAGTCCAAAAAAGTGCCTTAAAATTCGAAAAAAGTGGTGTTTTTATAAAATAAGGCTACTTAAATCCCCCCTCAATGCCATTATACCCCGCCCATATTAGGCGTTTGCCTCTTAAAAAACAATAATCTTTTACCTTTTTTAAACTTTTAGGAAGTTGCGCAACAGCCATCGTTGTTAGGCATAGTTTTTAATTCTACTTTTTATCTCATTCCAAGTATCAAACTGCTCATAATAGAGTCCCATAATTGACTGGCATCTAAAATCCTCTATCTCAAACATTGTCAACATTTTTAAATTAAAAAGTGATGGATAGATAGATAAACAAAGTATATTTTCAAACAATCTATGGTTATCATAAATCAGCTTATTTATCATTTTCTCGTCTTTCTCAATGATTCTTAAATATTCACCTATATCATGTTTTTCAATTTCTAAATACGATATCACTGATTCTGTTGAAGGATGAATAAATCCAGATAAATATTGATAGAAATCATAAAGTTTTCCTCCTCTATCCGAATATTCAATATACTGTTTTATTTGTTTGGCATTATTTACTTTTGACCTTTCGTCTTTTTCAGTTTGTTTTCCAGCAAATGAGAAATGAAGTAATGCGTCCTCAAGAGCTTGATTTATTATAATCTCTTTTCTATCCCCAACAAATACAGATTTTATTTCAGCAAATTCCTCTGCAAGGTGAAATGGAATAGCACCAAATGTGAAATTTGCATCTGCTCCAAATTCAATCAATCCTCTCATTGAAGAACAAAAAGAAAGCAAATTTTTATTCTCATAGCTAAATGAAATTGAATCTAACCACTTTTTAGTTCTTAACAAATTTACAATTGACGCATAATGAACTCGATTTAGTAACTCTATCCAAAATATTTTATTCCCATGACTTCTTGAATTTAATATTATTCGTTGCCACTCATCTTGATTCATAAAGAAATATCTCTTTCCTATATTTTCGTCAATTATCAATTTAATATAAGGATAAAGCATAGCATTATTAGTTCCAAATATCCGTGCAATCATTTTTATTATCCTGTTAAAAAATGGTTATCAGTCGATTTCTAAAATTATGCCTAACAGCAGTCTGTGCAAAAACCTCCTTTGGGGTAAATCTTCTGTTGCTTAATTTGCTCCAATTTAATAAAATACATTTTCAGAGAAAGTTGTTTTTCTTTGTTTTTGCTTAGACTGACGGTAGCGTATATGAAATGAAGCGGATTGTGGTGCTGCGTCCGCATCCATTGTTACAAAAGTTGAAGCGAGGCGGGATGCTCGAATAACCACTTAAACCTCAATGCTTTATATCGCTTGTTGTGTGCTGCCCTTCTATTTTTGTCGTCTGTTTTGTTGTCATTTCGAGGTTATTTTGTGCATTGGCTTGGTATTCTGTACATTGTCAATTGATACCATTCCTCAATAAATTATTTTCGTTTAACAGTATTTTTTGTTCTTCAATTATACTGTCTGTTTCAATCAAAATCCCTGCAATTTCTTTTTCTTTTTCAGTTAAATACTGAAAGAAATTCCTATTTTTCCATTTGCTATGATGTTCTTTTACTTTTTCCTGTTTTTCCATAAGTGATATAAAGTTGTCAGGAATAAAAGCTGCAATAGTTGGCAAATATTTGCGCTTAATATCAGTATAAATATTCAATCCGTCAAAATCCCAATCAAATAAATAAAGTATGGGAAACTTAGGCTTTGGTATGAATTGAAGTTGTCTTGTGTTTTTTCCTCCTGCAAACCAAAACTCAATGAAATCAAGTCTTGGAACTATTAACCTGTTTTTATTTTCGCAAAGAATAATATATTTAGTTTCAATTTTGGGATAAAGAACAGATAGATATTGTTGGTCTTTGTCATCTTCGGGGAAAAAGTCAATGTTCAAAATTTTCTTAATAGCATCTGATAGAATACTGTTTACTTTCCTATGTTTTGAACTACCAAAATACTTTGCCAAAATTGTTTGAAATGAATAATTATCATTAAGAATTTTTGCTCTATTATTTTCAACTTGAATTAATGCTTCAAAATCATTAACTGAATAGTGATTTTCTAAACTCTCTATTCGGTGTTTCTTTATAAATGAATTGTATTTTTGGAAAGAAGGGAGAACTTCATCTACAAATGGTTTTTCAAAAAGATATGTTTTGGAATATTTCTTAGTTCTATCACCTGAACTTGTCAAGTAGCCTCTTTCAACGAAATGCAGAATCAGAGTTTCGTTTTCATAGTTCTTTGGTAAAGTCTTTTCCTCAGAAATTTTTACCAAATACTTTATAACTTTATATGGTGTTTCAATAGGAATCATTCTGTTATATGCTCTATACTAAAAGTTGAATCTGCGAAATGAGTTTCTATGTCTTCAATCAAATTATCTTTAGAAAAGCAAGCTTGAATACCTTCATTATACTCAAAATGTTTTTCAATAGCGTTCTTAATAAATTCATAGTAGATTTGACTGCCCTCCTGAAATGTCAAATCGTTTGCTGTAATTGTCATTGTAAAAATTTGGTAATCCAAACGTTGAGCAATATCATATAGCATATCAAAATTTTCTCCTAACCCTGCAACTTCATCAATTGGTAAAATTCTTATACCGGGTTCAATTTTACTAAATGCTTCTCTTGACTTACCTTCTACTATTGAAAGTTTTGCAATGCAAAGCAATGCAAGCATACCATAAGTTTGCCCTGAACTGCCTGGGCTTCTTTCATCATTTGGGTCAACAATTCTTGCGGAAGCATCATAGTAGTTAAATGGATTAAGAATATCGTTTGCTTTTACCTCTGATTTTGTATTGCAATACTTTTTGAAATTCATTACAAGTAATTCTTGTGCATTTATTTTTGTTTTTTCTCCAAACAAGTTGTCTGTAAAATTAGCTTCTGCAATATCCTTGTATAAAGCATCTATCCATTCAAGTTTATAATCATTAGAAAATTTCCAATCAAGCAAAACCTTACTGTGAGAAGCCAATTTGAAATTTGAGATAACAGCCTTTACATAGTCAAGATAGTCGGTTTGTTGCCGAACAATTCTTTTTAATTCTTTCACAGTATCGTAAATTTTCCTTGCTTCCTCTTTGCTCAACTCCATAATCTGCTGACTTAATAAAGCAAGTTTACTTTCAATATCCGATTTTAATGATTTTTCAGGGTCGTCTTTATTTGAGATAATTTCGTGTGGAATAAGTTCAAGAATTAAGGTATTTAAATCGTGATTGTGATTTTTTAGAACAGGATTTCCTTTCAATTCGTCTGAAAACAAAGTCAATGTTTCTGAATATTTATTTTCATAAACCAATTTTGTGCTGCTCTCTTTTGCCCTGATTCCATTCAGAGTTTCTTCTGAAATGGTTTCAAAAATACTGTCAGTATTGAACTCTGTGTTGAAATGCTTTTTATAGTCTTTGGCTTTGTTTTCGGCTTGCTGCAACAAATAGGGAATTGCTAATTTATAACTAACAACTTCTCCGATTTCTTGCCCTTTGGATTGGAACAAGTTTTTTTCTCGTTGTAATAGTTCCTGAACATTTGTTTCGCTTTTATACTTATTTCTAAACTTTGTAATTTTATCTTCCTGATTATTCTTGAATGGATTATAAAATGTTTCATTTCCACTTTTAAATGTAAATTCAAGATTTACTTTCCAAGATATTGTTTTTGCATCGTTTGCTGTTTTTTCATTTGTTAGACGCATACGATTAAGGATGCTTTCTGAAAACTTATTTCTAATTTCTTTTGCTGTGTCTAAAGCAAGTTTTTGAGTAGCTGAATTGCGCTCTAGCTCAACCTTACTGTTTTTTTGTAGTGTTAGTTTTCCGAAATAAGCCTCTAATGCAGGTGTATAAAGAATTTTTACTTTTTGTTCCTGCGGTAATGTTTGTTCTACCTCATAATGGGTAATCTGTTCTTCAAGTTGCTCTCTTGTAAGTTTCAAGTTTGTATCCTCAATAAAGTTTTGAATGTCGTTTCTGTATAAATAAGCATTCAAATGTTCTTCAGAATAGGAAAACTCTTTTGAGAAAAGTGTATCAAGGTTTTCGATTGTTTTTAGTTCTTGATTTAGTTTATCAATTTCCTCCTGATAATGATACCCGATTCTTTCAAGCTCTCCTTTTAGTTTCTTTGGATTTCCAAAAATGTAGTTTTCTCTTTTTTGTATATGATAGTGTAAACCTGAAAGATTTATTACGAATGTTGCTTCGATTTCTACGACTTCCTTATTAAGTGCTTCAATAAATTCTTTTGGCGATGGAATATAATGTTTTGTTTTGTCAAACTTTGTTCGAAGCGTAGCGAAATGAAATAAAACTGATTCTTGCAACTGATTTAATTTTATTTCTTCTTTTACCGCCCAACCTGCAAATGAACTACTGTCTTGTGTTTTTATAATGTCTTTAAGTTTTTGAATCTCTAAAACTTCTATACTAATTTGTGGTTTTCGCTTAGAGTAAAATTCAATGGCTGCTTTGAATGAATTTGCATACTCGGATTCTTCAAATTCTTTTTTCAAATTATTGCTACTCAGAAAAATGTATAACGATTGCAGTTTTTCTTTTTGAAGAATTGATTTCGTCTGTAATTCATAGGCAATTTTAATTTCCACAACTGTTTTGTATCGCATTAAAAGCGACTCAACTGCTTCAATTTTCTTTTTCTTCTCCTCTAATTCCTTGTATGGTTTTTCAAGTTCTATAATCAGTTTTTCAAGTGTGTCTAATTGTTTTTGAATTTCTTCATTTGTTGACTTTGCATTTTTGTATTTCTTTTTTTCTTCACTGAACTTTCTCGAATAATTTTCAATGTCTTTTTTTACTGATTCAAACTCAATTTCATTTTTTCTCTCGTTAACAACAATTATTTCAAGTTCTGTTTCAAAACATTGCTCAATAGCGTTTTTCAGTTGTTTTTCACGTTGTTGATGTTGTTGATGAAAATGCGCTGCCTCTTTGATTAATCTTTCTTCGTATGCCTCAACTTTTGCTTTCTTCAAAGTCAGCAAATCATTTAAGGTCATTCGTTTCTTAGATAAAGCATTTTGAGTTTTCCATTCTTCTTCATATCTACGGTGGTCATCTTCAATCAACTTTGATTGCTCTTTGAATTTCTTTGCAACTATATCATCTTCAGTAAAAAGAAATCTCTTAAATGCATTGCCTTCGGTGGCAATTTCTTTTCCTCTTGAAAGTGTTTGAAGAGAGTGTGCATATTGTTTTTGCAAATTTTCATCTTCACTTAAATCGATATGCAATATTTTATTTTCTTTTAATAGTTTATGATATACTGATGTTTTATGGTAAAAAGTTGCAAGATAAATTTGTTGCTTGTCGAATTTTCTTTGAAAGTTTTCGGGGGTTAAAAGTTCTTCGCCTTCATAAAAATCTTTGTAACGAATGATTTTATCAAGTGGTTTGAATTTCGGATTTCTCTCGGCATCAATTCCCATTTGTCCTTGAATAATAAAAGGAGTTAACTGTTTTGGAGAACGTTTAATCATAACGCCAATTACAATGAATTTTCCTTTTTGTACTTCTATATTCAAAAAGGCATAAGCAGAGTTTAGTTTTTTCAAAGGTAATTCGTTATATTCTCTTGGGTCGTTTGATGATGTTGCAGATTTGTAAAACTTTCCTGCGGTTAAAATTAACTGTGGTATATCTGCTGCTATGAGTGATTTTCCTGTCCCGCTTTGTCCTGTAAAATCTGTTCGCAATGGATGCACCAACAAGTCAGTATTGTTGTGGCGTGTTATACCAACAGTTGAAATAGAATAAATCCTTGGATATTTTTTGCCTACGAAGTTCATTGTTAATTATTAATCATTAGTTGTTCTAATTTCTTCAATGTTATTTATAGCATCTGCGTAAATCAAAGCAATTCTTTCAAGGGATGGGAGTATTTCAAATTGTTCGCTATCTTCTTCCAATGTCTGAACCCAACCTAACTTTTCCAATTCCCTTAAACTTTCGCTAACCCACTTATATAGTGTTGTTTGAGTTGGGACTGTATCTTCTTTTTCTGCTCCCAAAAACAGTCTATGAATATGAGGTTTAATCTTGTGAGTATTATTGAGAACCTCAATCAATTCTTGTTTAGAAAGCGTTGTTGAAAATCGTTTTTCAATTCGGTGAAGCATATAAAGAAAGATTGCAAACAAAGTGTGCTTGGGTTTTAGACTTTCTTTGCTCAACTTACTTTTTACATCATCAAAATAATCAAGGTAGTAGAACTTCCCATTTATACTTTGATAAAAAGATAGCTTAGCCCTATACATTCTTTCGTAGAATGGATATAAGTAAGGGTAGTTGTCTTCAATGAACTGAAAAATCCGTGTTTGTGACTTATAATTCTGTATATGCACACCCGAACGCAAATAGTGGTCTGCTTTTGCAAAACTATCAATGTTGTCTTGCTTTAGTTCAAGGACTGTTTCTTTATTTTGATATTCCATATTGCATTATTTGGATTGTTAAGGTCAAGAGCAAAATCACTTGTGGTTTCAATTTTAAAATTCTCTTGCCTTAGTTTTTTAAGAATATGCTCCGTCCCTTTTATTGCCAATTCTACATCCTTCTCCTTTGTCAGCATTTCCATATAGAAGGCAGAGTAGTCTATTTCGTCTTTTGTTGACAGTTGTTCCTTCAAATTTTTAAACCAACTTTCAATTTTTCGCGCTTGTTCTTGACGCTTTCTACTTTTGTTTGCTGCTATTTCTATGTTCTTTAAATTGCGACTAACTGTTTCTGCTTTCTGATTTTTTGATATACTAAAACTTTCGTAAAATTCAGGATATAAAAATTTGTCTGGTGTATCTTTAATGAATGAAAGAGTTTGAGCAAATTCAGGTAATGAAATTTCTACTGAGTAGAAAAGAGAATCTTCGCTATCTATTCTATTGGACTTACTCTCTGTTTGCGATTCCTCTAACACTTGATAAAAAAACGTTTCCAGCTTTCTGTCAAATGCCTTTTTGCCAACGATGTCAAATAAACTTCTTACAATATTTTTGATTTTTGAAATATTGTCACCTGTTTGTTCAAGTTTGTATTTGTAATGTTCGAGTGTTTCGTTTAGACTTCTTTTAATATCAATAAAATCAAGATTGTCAAGTTTGTTTAAAGATGTTTCTGCAAGTATATCTGTAATGGCATCTAAACCGCTAAAGGATTTTGTAAGTTTTTTTCTATCCTCAATTACAATGTCCATTTGCTCTTGACAGTATTCAACTAACTCTTCATAAGGTAATGTTTTGAACTTTTGATTCAAAATATTTTTAAGTTCTGAAATTTGATAGTCCATAGCAATGGTTTGATTTGCTATTTCAACTTTTAGAACTTTGATGAATTGAGTTTGATACCATACTTTTAAGTCATCAATACTTTTACAACTCAATTCAAGTGTGGTTTTTACAGTTTCTAATATTTTTTCAATAACAGAAGGATTGATTAAAGGCTGAATTTTATCGAAGAATAAATTGCATAGCTGTAAAGAATAATCAGTAAGGACAATTCTTTTTTCTCTATTTCTGTCAAGGAATTGTTGTCTTAACAAAGTTTGAAATCTTTCTTCAACTTTTTGCCTTTGTTCTCGTTCAGTTTCTGTATCTTCTTTGTGATGTTTGCGAATAAGTTCTCTAATTTCCGATTCGCTAAAAGAAGTTATGTCAGTGTGGTTTTTACAGTCAATATATATGGAGAATAATACCTTGGCATCGGTGCTGTCAGGCACGATATATCGAAATTTTTCTGCAAATAATTCTAATATCTTATCTAAATTCTCCATTAATCAAATTTAATCTTTACCGAGTTGACTTTGTCTTTTTAAGTGCGTTGGAGCGAAACCAAATGTGCTGCAATTACCTCGGCTTGTGGTCGGGTTGCTGTTCTTTTGTTTTTGCTGAAGCGTTGTTATTTTATCTTTCATTTTTCTGTTCGTTTACAGTCGGTTATGTCGTTTTTTAGGACTCTAACTAACGTTTTTGTATTAATCTAATAATCAGTAAATTTAAAATACTACTTTTCTCATTTTACAACCCTCACTTTAGAAGTTCACTTTGAAATTCAATGTCTCTGACATAGGTTGGATTGAACATAACATCAGTTTGTGCAAAAACCTCCTTTGAGGTAAATCTTCTATTGCTAAATTTATTGTAATTTAATAAAATAAATTTTCAAAAAAAATTGTTTTACCTAGTTTTTGCACAGGTTGACAGTCGAGGCTACATGTAGTTGGGGATTATGCGGACGCTTTCCTATCCCTCTTGCAGAAAGCTTGCAAACGAGAGCGAAGCACACCTAACCACTTAAACCACAGTAGCGTATAAACCCTTACTAGGTGTTGTGTTTTATTTTTTTATATCGTTCCATCTTTCAAGAATTCTTAGAATTACATGTAAATTATCAACACATGCAAATATCATTTGATATCCTTGTATCACATTAGGCAAATTTCTGTCTATTTTAATCAAATCAAACGAATTTTCAATGTCCCTACTTGGCAAATGAGCATCTCCATGTCTTAATTCATAAACTCCAACAAATGGGCTTAGAATTTCTCTTGCAGTTTCTAGTGGTATTTTTAATGCTAAAAAGTTTTCAATAGATTTCAAAGAACCCCATTTTGTATTTTTCGGAGGTGTTGCAATCTTTTGAATAGATTCTGTGTCCATATCATCCACTATTATTCTTGCAATATCTTTAGCAAGAGAAAACAATCCTTTCTCATCAACAGCCCTAAACCTATTAATTGAAAGAATTATATCACTAATTGAGTTATGTCCTCTAAAAAAATGAATATTTAACTGTTTTTTTGCTTCTTCATTTATTTCTTTAATTACTCTTTCTATAAACGCTTCTGGAGCAAGTGTTGATGCGGGTTCAACTTTAACTTGGGAGGCGTGTAATTCTTTGGAAATACCTCCTTCAGGAGAGATGTTAAATCCTGCCCAAATTTGTTGTTGCCACATAGGCAAATTTCCAATATCTTTTGCATAGATCGTAATTAATCCTAAATCATTCATTCCAAAATGAATACCTCCGTCAGGAGCACATGACACACACCCAGTGTCTCTTGTATACCACTTTAAAAAACTTCCACGTTTTGATAGCAAAGTCGAAATTAACTCTGGTTTAAACCAAAGCCATTTCCCTCCTTTTGTTAAACTACTCCCGCTTTCCTTATTTCCTTCTGCATCAACAATGTAAAAAATATCAATCGGTTGTTCATCACCTAATACTATTGGGCTTATTTTAGCTGGATTAATCCAATCGTATTTCCAAAGTTCTGCCATAATTCGATACAACTTTTTTCCTTCAAAACTTTTTTCATAGAACCCTGCCTTTACATTAGCATCTGTCGGAAAAGATGTCATATCAGGAACATCTTCATTTTCATCAATGTCAATTCTGCCTACATGAGAAACTGCTATTTTTTCACCAAAAGGAAATCCCCCCTCGTGTATTTCTAAAACTCTACATTCCCAGATATTTTTCCCTTCTTCCACTCTTTTTGATTCCTCTTTCCATGAAAGAATCGATGTGTCATTATATATTTTATCTCTACTAAAGTAAGAGGTCACATATAAACCACATTCTCTTGAACACAAATAATCTTTTAGAAATTGATTCCTAATCTCTAATAATTTAGGATTACCTTCATCGTCTCGCTCAAGTTTAGCAACCTCAACGTAACCTTCTTTTGGACAAAGCCAAATATCACCTTCTCTTTTTAAACCTAAACTAATAACTAAATCTTGATGTAAATGCCATTCATTTGATTCAAAATTATTATCAAAACTTTGATTTAAGACCAAATGTATTCCTTGAAAATCTGCCCCATTATAAATATCAGCCTGATTATATACATTATCAAGAAAAGAACACCCGTGCGTAGGACGAATTCCTATATCAGTCCAACTTAATTTTTCTGCAAAAGATTCTTTATCAACAAAAACCATGATTGAGCCATAGCCTATGAATTCTTCACAGTAATCAACCTTTCCAAAAGATACAGAGTTTCGAATTTCTTTTTCTGCTCTAAGAGGGATCCAAACAGAATTATCCAGTTTTCGTTTCCTTAAATCTTGCATTTCAAACCACGATTGACTCATATTCTTAATTATTTAAAAACGATGGTTTTGTTTTTGTTAATATAACACCCAACACTATTATAAACCATTTACGCATATTATTGCTCTTGCTAATTTTGCAATAATGTTTTTATTTACAAGTATATAAATTGTTTTTCTATTAAAAAACGAAATTATGTTTTTCTACTGAAAAACGAATTTGAGTTTATGCTGTCACAAGTTGAACTGCACCCCAAATATTGTGTTCAACATTTGGGGTGCAGTTCAAAAGAAAGTGTTTCAGACTTTTGAGATATCCTCTTTTTAAAATCATCCCACCTAAACCAATACACACAAAACCAGTTATATACTACCCATTTTGGCTAAAAACATTTAGCGCAATAATTTGCATTCGTTTATTATCAACCTAATTAAAATACATTAACACAAAGCCAGATTTGCTACTAATGATTTTCACTCTTTGGGTTATAGGCGCATTACCCCCCCTATTTGCAATAACTCATTTGTTTTAAGGATTCCGAATCCTTTTACCGTGTATCCTAAGCTTGGGCAGGAATTGGTTCATCGTTTGAGCCTGCTTTATTACTCCTTCTTTTCTGAAAATGATTCTCTCATGCTGGGCTTTACGATTCCTTAATTAGTGGCACTTTGGATGCTATTATTTGGAAAACATTACTGATGAAACCCACTGGGATTTCATAGAGGCTAGCTAGTTTTGCTTTTGTAATGGCGGTGGGGGCTAGTTTGGTGTGGGCTGAAAAGAAAGAGTCAACACTTTAATAGAAACAACTGATCATAATATTATGGTCAGGTGTTACTCCTTATCTACAGTTTACCTTTTCATCTCACCTCCCATCATGCCAAAATGAATGTTAAAGTATGGGGTTATCATAATATAAGCGAGTTTGGCGTTATTTTGCAATAAATAACTTAATTTGCTTGAATTTTGAAACTGAAATAAGAATTAATAACATAAAAAGTTAAATTATGAAAATTATTATCAAGACTTTATTGTTAGTATTTGCGACAAATGTAGCATTAGGACAAACTATTAGAATTAAGGAACCTGAATTTGCTAACAATGGAATATATGTCAATGACACAATTGGGGACGGAATTCCTCTAGAAAAACAGAAATATACAATATCTATAAAATCAAATGCGGCATCATATGTTCCATTTGCAAACTTAGCCGCTGGAAAAACAAAAACGAAACTTGTATTTCAAGGAAAAGAATCTACTACTAAAATCTCATGTAAAGAAAAGATTCATTTTATAATCAAAATGACAGATAACTCAAATGACCCAACATCTTTAATAGAGGTGTTTAAATTAACTCAAGAAAAAAATTTGAGGACTTCTGTTATGGCTGAGGCGAAAGTAATTGGCGGCGCAGAAACGAAGAATTTAGACACATTTACATATTCTGCAAAGAAATATGGACAAAGTTCCTATTTGATAGAACTGAATAATTTACCTGTAGGACAATATGGAATTCACGTGAGTACGTCAGTTGAATATCTTTTATTTGAAATAAATTAAAAACTACGCACAACACATTATAAATCCCCCGTTCGCTGGAGATTGTAAAACTAAAATAAAAATGAATGGATTGAGATGACGGCTTCCGATAAATAGCCTCGGAAAAAGTTGTGCCTCCATCTTTCTATTCTTCAAAATTTAATCAAACAGAAAAAATCTACTTTCGTAGGATTTCGTAATGGGCAATGCTAAAAGAAGAAGTTACAAATGGGCAGACCAGAGAATTATTTAAAATATCATGATTCATATGAAAATGAATTCAGTGAATCTTGGCTGAATAAATTAAGTATGTTTTTTCTTATCGAAAAGCAAGTTTCTGGAATACATTTAACAGGAAAGAAAATGAGAATTGATGCTATAATAACTCCGAAAGACAAGAGTGACTGGAAAAATAAAGACATTGCATTTGGAATAGAATTTAAATCACCGACAAAATTAGATCGACTACACAGTCAAACTAATTTCATGAGACAATGTGTCGATTACAGTTACACAGATTTTAAAAATTTCGGTTATATCCCAATATTATCATGTCCTCGGTTTGATTTAGACAAGACTTATTCAGACAATAAATCTCTTACAGCATTCAGACATTTCTTAAATTCTTTTCAAGTGGGAGAATTAGATTATACTTATCGTGGATTAAGCATAATCTTTGCAGAACATCATTTTATTTGGGAAGATGGAATAGTTAATGAGGGAAAACATTGGTCTTTAAAAAAGAACTTTGGAAGCAAAAAATATAGAATCTGCCCCTCGCTCATCGTAGATTAGCGAAGCGTATCTTCGTCCTTACTAAATAGCGGTTGACCAGACCGCACTACTTCAAAACAACAAAAAACCCTGCCTTCGCAGGGTTCGTTCATTAAATCCTTTAACCTTCCCACAGGTTACTTTCTATATTGCTACCCTAACAATCCCATGCACCTTGTAACTTTTCCCCAAGTTTTTACTTCCCTGACCTTTCAAAACATCTTTTTCCTACACATAAATAATATTTTAGCAAATGAATCTTTTAAAACACTAAATACGTATTTAATGCTACTTATATTAACAAAATAAATTAGCTTGCTTGTTGTTTTAATGTTTTTTATTAATATTGTAATCATTAATATACACTGTATATAATAAATACTATCTATGAGTTTAGAGATTAACAGGGATATGATTAAAGCCTTTATACTAAATGAGCTTTCAGAAGAAAAAATGTCTTTAGTTGCGGATGCACTAATCAAGGATGAGCGTTTAGCAAAAATCCATAAGGAAGAAAAATTTAAAATCGATACGAAGCGTTACTATGATAATGAGATGAACCCAACCCAGCGATTTGAGTACGAGAGCATGTTAATAAAAAATATGGAGATTTTCAGTAAGGTTGACCAGCCTAAGGAAACAAGTAGCTCTTCGGAGGAACTTCTTCTAAAAAAGCAGCTGGAGGAAGCTTTTAAAAACTACGAAGCATCTCAGGAACAACCCAGCACCAACACCCCTAGCATCACCATAATAAAGAAAACTTCTATAAGTGATCGATTTAAATACTGGTTAGCCGCTGCTTCGATCTTTGTGCTACTTATTGTGGGTGGAAGTATAGGCTACAATATTCAACCTAGCGATTCGTTGGAGAACAGGCTATATGCAGATTACTATAATCCGCTTGGTGAAGAGGATTTATATTTAATAAATAACAGTTCCTTGGTTGTTGCCAAACAGAAGTATATGTCAGGCGATTATGGAAATGCGCTATTGCTATTAAAGGGATTACCCGCATCAGTAACCATCGAAGTTGAAAGGGATCTATACATTGGACTCACCCTGATGCAGATTGGCGAATATAAGGAAGCAATAAATTATTTCGAAGGAATTCTGGCGAACCGAAGCGAACTTAATTTTATCCCACAGGCTAGATGGTATCTAGGGCTTTGCTATTTAAAATTTGGAGATAGAGCGAAGGCAATTGATACCTTTCAAATCATTGTGAATAAGAATAACTGTAACTATAAAAAAGCTAAGCAGATTCTAAAGAAACTTCGCGAGTAACCCAACTAGGCCTTTCAGCGTCGCAAGATCTGAAAGAGTCTGAACGGTTGTCTATTGTTTTTTTGCTTTATACAACAAGTTTCTTATCGCCTTCCGTTTCCAGAAAACAAAAAGTAACGCTAGAATTATGGTGCCGGCAAGGCCTATCTTTTTTAGATACCAGTAATGGTATAGCCCATTCTGGTTGCCATTAATCACAATGCCCGCCCAGTACCGTGGGTGTGCAAAAATTGGTTCTGCCTTTTCAAGATTCTCCAGTTTGGCAAGTTGTAAGGCTTCATCCTTGCGCATCCCCTTACGCAGGTTTTTATAGAAGCTATTTAGTATGTTGTTTGTCGACCTATCGGATGCCGCCCAAAGCGACATTACTACCGATTCGCTACCTGCGTACATAAAGCTTCGGCTTATGCTTAGCACCCCTTCCCCCTTCGACATCCTCCCCGAACCCGAATAGCACGATCCAAGCACAACCATCTCCGCATTCAGCTGCATATTATACACCTCCCATGCATGTAAGTACTCATCCTCGGAAGAATTAGCGGGGGCAGCCAGTATAAGCTTCGAGTTGGCAGGGTTAAGGGTGTCCTCGAACCCATGCGCATAGAAATGGATGATCCCGTAGCTATTGCCATACCTCCTGAAGTTCTCTTCCGTAGCACTACCCCCTGTTAGCGATTTCCCAAAGGTTAGCATGGCTAGTCTTTTTACATTCTTCAGTCCCATGGGAATATCCCGTAGCTTATCCTTCGAGTTCTTATAATCTGGGGCTATTCCAAGAAAATTGGGCGAGCCGCTATGAACGCTATTTAATGAATTGCTATACAGCGTGGCTGAATATGCATAGCCAATGGGATGCTTCTTTAAAAGAAACGACTCTTTTGCGTAATCGCCATCATCACCCTCCATGTACGGTCTATCTATAAGTACCTCAAAGGCAATACGATTTAGATCACCATCTGGGATAATAAGCAGATTTTTGTCTTTTAGCAATGTCTCTACTGGGGCAATAAGTTTCTGGTAAAGAATATAGGCAGCATCCCTGTACTTGAAATAGCCCGTTGAGTGCAGGCTGTACAAAGCGTAAATAAAAAAGTCTAGTTTTGAACGGAAAATGCTATCGGTTTCCTGCCTCAAAAGTAAAAATGTGTCCCTAGTAATAATAAAGGTGTACAGCTCATTATCTCTCAAAACGTATTCCAGTAGAGCCTCCTTTTTATCCATAGCCCTTTGCAGCTGCGGTATACTTACAACCTGATTGCTGTATTTTTGCTTGTAGTATTCAGGGTAGCTGCTCTCAAGCCGTTGCATTAAACCCTCAAGATTCTGTGACAGGCTGAACTGCTGCTCTTCCCAACTATCTATCTTTAATTTGTTGGGGCGTTCCTGCTTGCTTTCCTCCTCAACCTGCATTCTAAGGCTGGCAATCTGCTGTTTTATCCTTCGCTCGTTTTCGCTGATACTATCGGGAACACCTGCCATATCTTTTGCCATCTCTTCGTTTTTCAGCTCCCTTAGTACGGCATACTTGCTGTACTCGGCATACCTAAATGCAATACCTGCGTACTTAGAATCACCTGTAATCTTGTACAACGAGCTGGCAATACTTACCCCTAGCAGGTATGTTTCATGCTCCTTTGCTGCTAGTTGCAACTTAGAACCCTCGTATAGGTAGCCAGTTCGCAACCGCTCGGTAAAGCTAGTAGCCAGCTCAAGCGTGGCAAGGGCAGCCTTAAGGTTCTGTGCTTTGTTTTCTTGCTCCGCTAATCGTTCTAGGGCTTGCGCCTTTAGTTTCAGTATATCCAATAAATCCATATCGGGTAGCTCATCAGCATTTGGATTAGCATATACTGAACAATCATTAAAATTATTTATCTTGGATATTAAAGATTTTTGGTAGTACTCTAGTGCTTGCTTATATTTACCATTACGGTAAAATAGCAGTCCGTTATTTTTCAAACAAAAAGAGGTATAGAGATGTTTGTTTCCTAGCGCATTAATTATAATTCTATATGCCCTTTGGTAAAGTTGCTCACTCTTTGAAAATTCTCCTATTTCAGAATAAAAAAGGGCATAGTTCATGTATGACATTGCAGTCATGTAGTGGTTTTCGCTAAACTCTCTAGTATTACATTCAATTGCCTTTTTAAAACAGTAATCGGCTCTATTCAAACTATCCAACTTTTGATAGGTCAGTCCGCAATTATAATAGGTTTCACCGACACCTCCTAGTTTATTTTTTTCTGCAAGCTGGATGCTTTTTAGATAGCTCACCCTAGCAAGGTTATAATCTCCTAATTTACGATATGCATACCCAAGATTATGATAGTTATCAGCCATATAGCGGTATTTTTTCACATCATCACTTTTTTCAAGTACTGATAGGGTGTTCTCGAAATAAGAGATAGCTTTTGCATAATCGCCTCTTAAAGAATAAATATTGGCAAGGTTATCGTTGATTAGTGATATGTAATAGCTTTCAGAGGTTTTTTCTATTGCTTTTTTATAGAAATCAATTGCCTTATTTAGATCGCCTTGCTTTTTATAAATCAATCCCAACCTATTATATACCTTAAAATATTCAGGATTAGAATCGCCATTCATTTTGCTTTTGAGCAGAAGAATCTCATTCAAATCTCTTAGAGCGTTGAAATAATCTCCAATGGCGTAATAATTCTTACTGTTTTCGTAAAGCGTATTTAACCTATCGTTATCGGAGGTTTTTGGGATACAGGCTTTTGATTGACTAATAGAAATTAATAGTATTGACAAAACAAGGAATTTGAATACCAGTAAATTGCCTTTCGATTTAAAAGAATTCATTATTATTGCCATATTGTTCCTATGTTGGAGCAAAAATAAACCGAATAGTCTAATTTAAAACCTAAAGTCATGAAAACATTAAAAAAAATGAAACAAAAAAAATCAGTAAAAGGATTCAAAGCCATTAAGGTAAAAGAATTAATGCAAATCAGGGGAGGGGATGAAACTCAAAAAGATCATGATTTTTAACTAAGTAAAAATAAACTAAATGTTTAACTAAAAACTTTTGATTATGAAAACGCTAAGAAAAGGTAAAAAGCCGTAAAAAATATTAGTTCTAATGGTACAGAATTTTAAGTTGGATAGCTTAAAAAAAGCCCTACAAAAAAGAACTGCACCACTAAATGTTATATTCAACTTTTAGGGTGCGGTTCAGAGTAGGGCTTTTTTTAGCTTTTAGCTCTTGGTAAGTTGAATATTAAGTTCGCTTAGCAATGGTACACTGTTTATCCAAAATCTCCTGTTTTTCACATCATATTAACCCCAGTACCCTAGGCAAAGCCTAAAAGAATATATGGACGGCGGTACTACCAACCAATTCATTTCTGCTTTATTTACTTATAACCTTAGCCTAGCAGAGATATAAATAAGTTACATCGTGTGTTACAAAAAATCAAAAACCATTAACAATAATCAATTATATTTTGTAGTTTTGATATGAGATGCTGATTTATTAAGCGGCATTTCATAATTAATATGTTTAACTAATAAATTTTAAACAATGGAAACAAAAAGAAATGATTCTTTAGTAGAATTTGAGTTACAAAGTTCTGAAATGGATAACGTTACAGGTGGAATTAATTGGGGAAGAAGTGGTGGAATAATAAATGGGGATCAATGGTGTGCAGGCGACTGGGGAGATATTGATACACAAAAGGCTATTCTGTTTTTGCAGTGTGAACCCATGTAGACCAAACTTCAATGAAAGAGTTAATAGACAATGCTTACATGAGTTTTGAAAGAGACAAAAATTATAGAAACGAACTCGTTAAAAGTAGTTGTTAATGATTTTTTATTATAAAAAACCTACAGATTGAAACGATCCAACCTGTAGGTTTTTATTAAAGTTTTTACAAAAAGTGGAATTTGATGTTTGTTGATAACCTGTATGCCAATTCAATATAGTCAAAGTGAGAAGCTATACAAGTAATTGAACCTTTTGCTATAGCGTAAAACAGCATGTGGAATTTTATTAAACACACCATCCGTATTTTAATTAAACTTTTCATTAAAATTCATTAAAAACTGATTAAAAATCTTTTTTAGATCATACATGAATTTTATTCACAGAATGTTAATCAATTAATCTAGCAAATGAGAAAAATTATCTTTATTACTCTAATCCTATCTATTAATATGAGTTATGCTCAAAAGTTACCCTTCTCAAACCAGAGAATAAGTTACTTTTACTATATAAATCTTGCTGAGTTGTCCATAACAAAAAACAATTTTGTTCTTGCTTTAAGCTATTACGATTCAGCATTTAGGGTTGTTTCCAATCCAAGGGATAATGATATTTATAATAAAGCTGTATGCTACAGAAAAATGGACAACGACAGGATTGCTGACTCTTTGTTCGCCTTACTAGCCACTAAGGGCTTTAGAAAATCTAAAATACTAAATTGCTTTGATACCCTGAAAACCCCAATACTCCAGAGACAAGCAATAATTGTAAATAACCAAAATTTGGATGAAATTTTTGAAAAAATATTTAATAATGACCAAAAAGTTAACTCATACCGTTACATAAATATGGAGATGTACGCACAAAAGGTTATAGAACATGTTAAGTATATTAAAGATTTATCAAGCAGTATAGATAACCTATTGGCTTATGATGTGGGAGGGAGACTCTGGTTGCCTATTTTTCATTTCTTTCAACTTAAAGCTATCGCAGAACGAGTTAAAAATGACACATTGTTCAAAAAGAAATACACCGTATATAGATGTTTAGAGCATTTTGATTTTAATGAAATCAAATTTTATGAGTTTTTAAAGGAGGAGGTAGTAAAGGGTAACTATAACAATGAAACTTTCACTGAATTAATAAAAGAAATGGGTTATGAATTTGGGATGCCAGTAAGTCAATTCGACGAATTCATAATTGTTCGATCACCAACAGTCCTTTGCAAAGATGAATTACAATATATAAACAAAAACAGAGAAATTTTCGGACTTGAAACCTATGAGAATTTTTACCAAAAAGCGAGATATACGGATTCCCTTCTAACTAATGGGCGGCCGTTTTCAGCCCTCGAAAAAGATGAGTATATAAAACTATATATTGATTTTAATACCCAGTGTAATTATAATATAACCGAAAACTACCGAACCATGATGGAATATACCAAGCCAGAAGATGCGCAAAATGTGTATGAGCGCAATTTAAGTAATTTATGTCCTAAATAGCAATGTTGTTTGGAAATGATTATAATTTCTGAAAAAGTAGATATTTTTTCTAATCGTGTTGAGGATTGGTTAAAATTAAATAACGAAAAAATTTATCGAATTAATTCCGAACAGCCTATTCGGTTAATTGATCTTAGAATTCAAGGAGGTGACTGTGAAATTTCAATAACTAGGTTAAATGATAATGAAGAAATTAAAATAACTAAACATAAGGTATGGCATAGAAGGGGATTTTTTAGTTTTAGCATTTATGGGGATTCAGAAGATGTTTGCGAAGAATTTCAAGTTTTTTTAAACCGAGAAGCACGTGCTCTATCAAGTGGAATACTAATGATATTAAAGACCAAAGAGTTGATAATAGGAAATCATATTGAAAATAAAGGAAATAAACTTTACCATCTTTTCATGGCTTCAACCAATGGATTAAATGTGCCCGACACCTTTGTTATTAATAGTAAAGTAATGTTACGTGAAATTTATCAACAACATTCCAATTTGATTACTAAGCCAATAAGTGATAGTTTTCTTGGTACAATAAATGGAGAGAATCTCGTTGGGTTTGTTAATAAATTTGACAACTCCAGTTTTGACCATCTACCAGAAACCTTTTTTCCTACCCTTTTTCAAAATAAAATTGATAGAAAGTTTGAGATTCGATCATTCTTGTTTTGTGGTGAGGTTTTTTCAATGGCAACCTTCCTGGTGAAAGATGATAATAATACCGACATTAAGGAAATTGAGAATTCTATGAAACGACACATTCCATATAAACTACCCAGTGATGTTGAAGATAAAATGCTAAACTTGGCATGCAAATTAGATATAGATACGGCTTCATTTGATTTTATTGTTGATAAGAGCGGGAATATATATTTTCTTGAAATAAACTACCTCGCAGCAGAGCTGTCGAGGTATTATTTGGAAGCCATTTATTCTATCGAAGCAGAGCTTCGAGGAATTAACCTAAAGAGATTAAATCAGTATGGACAACTTAATGAAATGTCCTACCATTGTAATTACTCTATTGAAGAATTTGTTGCAAATAAGCTGACAGAAAATGGAAGATAAGAATACTAAGTTCAACTACTATTTACCTTTACATTTATGGAATTTAAAGGCACTAAGTAAAGATAGAATTATTAAAAATCCCATAATTAAATCAAAAAAATGCAATACAATTATTTTATCTGAAAAGATGAACAAACCCTGCTCGAAAATTCTCAGTAAATGGTAATTAGTAATGATTATGTTTTTAAACTCTTTGCTAACTGTAAAGTAGTACAAGGTGCTGCAAGGAGTATCATTTGCGATTTGAATGGGCGTGTGTTTATCATTCCCTCTAAGTTTAACTCTTTTTTAGATTTGCTAAAAGATGAAAATGGTATAGCCTACGAAGCCATTTCAAGTAATGATGGGTTAAAAGAGTTAACTGAGGAGCTAGAGCAAAAGCAGATGGGGAGATTTTTCAAAACGGATAGCGTTGAAAATTTCCCTGACATTAGGGTAAGCTGGAGCTCGCCACACCCTATTACAAATGCAATAATTGATGTGGATGAGAAAAATGATACCGATTGGGAAAAGTTTATTTTACAATTAGATGCTATCGGTTGCCCATTCCTTCAAATAAGGAATTTTGGCGAAATATCATTTCAAAAATTAAACTCAATTTTAGAAATCGTTGACCAAACAGATGTAAACTCTGTACAGCTGATTATTCCATTTAATAATCAAACTAATTTTTGGGTTGAACTCTTAGGATTGATTAACCTATTCCCTAGGGTTGCTGACGTAATTGTTTATAATCATATTAACAAAAAGCCTCAATCTGTTGAAGATAATCGTAGGGTTAGAATTACAAGCGAAATGATTAATAATCAAAATTCTTGTGGAAATATAAAACCGTACTTTTTTACTCTAAAAGTTGATTTTTTTAACGAAGCTCATCTTTTTAATACCTGTTTAAATAGAAAGGTAGCTCTTACGCCCGAAGGTTTTATTAAAAACTGCCCTTCAATGGCTATTAATCATGGTAACATAAAGGATGTTAACCTCGCCGATATAATAAAAAGGGACGAATTTAAATTTTGGTGGTCTGTTAAAAAAGATGATATAGAAGTGTGCAAGGATTGCGAATTCAGGTATATATGCTCAGATTGTCGTGCATTTACGGCTGACATAAACAATCCATACTCAAAACCCAGCAAATGCCCCTACGATCCCTATACTTGTATTGGTTTTTAAAGAATATGAAATACACGTTCCCCAACCATTTGCTCAAAAACAAATTGATTAAACGTCGTTTGACTGGTTTAACAAAAGATGAAATAGAAGATTTCTTTTCTTCTCATGCTTTTCCCGATAGCATAAAAGCAATAAGAGATTTCTTTCTCAGTGTTGGTGTTAAAAGTGTTGGGTATAAACTGCCAAAAGAGAAAGTAAAAGAGATTCCTCTCCCATTTATTGCTCAATTTATTAACCCTATCGAATTTGTATTAGTAGATGATATTACCGATAATGAATTAAAAATTACGACTTCAAAAGACACGAAGAAAGAGTACTCATTAGAAGATTTTCTTTCAAGATGGAGCGGGATTGTACTATCGTTGGATTTAAACACAAAGCTATTGCCATCAACAAGATGGTCAGAAAAAGAAAACATTTCTAGCAAACTGGATAAAATCATTATACTATTTCTCTTTTTACTAATTCCCTACCCGCTTTTTAGGGTGGTTAATGATTTCAACGTCTCATCGCTCATTACTCTAACTTTGGTGGCTATTTGCTTGTACTCTAGCTATACCCTTCTGAGATTAGAAAATGGTAGTAAAAGCAAATTTGAGGAAAAAATTTGCCATGCAAGTAGTAAGTTTGACTGTCAAGAGGTTATTAATAGTAAAATTTCACACCCTTTAAGTTTTATTTCCCTAGCAGGACTGGGGTTCTTCTTTTTTTCTTTCCTCTATTTGTTAATACTAAACTTTCCTTTAGCCGAGAAGAATATATCTATTCCAGCTAGTCTAATTAGCTTCTCTTGCTTGCTTATATCTCCCTTTAGCATATCTCTTATATTATACCAGATATTCAAAATTAGGAGGATTTGCCCATTCTGTACTTTAATTCAAACATCAACTATTATATGCGGTATTCTCTTTATCATTAACCCTTTAAACCTATCTGCTTTTTTCATAAAGGGATATTTATACATAATTACTATTTCCTTGCTATTCGCTCTTTCTCTTACAATAATTCTAATAGTTTACTATTCAAGAGATAGGTTAAATAGGGAAGTGCTTGGTTACCATTCATTAAAGCACTCAAGGGTAGTTGTTGAAACATTACTAGCAAAGAGCCCTAAGCTGATTCCATACGATAGGAGGATTATTCTAAGTTCAAGAATTGGTAGACCCGAAATAATTTTTGCACTAAACCCTAAATGCAAGCACTGCTATCAGGCTTTCCTAGAGTATAAACATTTACTTGAAACAATACCAAATATTGGACTCGGTATTATTTTTATTGTATATAGTGATACCATTAATGAGGTTGGTGGTTTTATAGAGGGAGTAGAAATCTTGTATAATAAAAATGATTCTACTTGGCTAAGTATGATAGATAAATGGTATTCTGACCCAAGATTCAGAAAGCAAAACTCTTATAAGCAATACAATGAAACAAATATGATAAACCATCTAACTTGGAGTTCTGAAAATAGTATACTATCATCACCTTCTATTATTTTAGAGAATCAGCTTTGTCCACAGAAACTTTCAATAATTGACTTATCAGATTATCTTCGTTCAAATTTTTCATAAAATTAATATCTTTTTTACTAATGCTAATTAAAAGTTGTGAAATACCAAACCGTCATCTGCCCAAATAGAATAAACACATTGTTAGCAACTGTACATTATTTTTTTTATTGTATTTTCAATTGGTTCAATGATTTTCTCCTTTTTTAAAATGTACATCCCAATCCGCTCATCTGTAACCCATCCTTAATTTTATAATTACATTGTGGTGCTTCGTTTACTAAATTCGCTTCAAAATATTTAAAAAATACTGAACCATTATCACTCAATTTATTCGAAGCCTCAATAATATGCGTTGAAATTGCAAATACTCCTTTATTTAATTTAGAAAACACAGTAATTACAGACAATAAAGCCTCATAAGCATCTTTAACGTTTGTTCCTCTAAACAGCTCATCAAAGACAACAAAAACATTACTAACTTGATTAATCCGTTCAGCAACATATTTAACTCGCAAAACCTCATTATAAAAATGACTATAGCCTTTATTTATATTATCGGAAAGGTTTATAGTTGTTAATAATCAATTAAACATAGATGTTTCCATGCTTTTAGCAGGAACTGGAAATCCTAAATGCGACAAATATATTGAGATGCTTACAGCCTTTAAAAAAGTAAATTTACCAGCCATATTGGATTCAGTTAAGAAGCAGATATTTCTATTGGCAACAAATCCGAAATCATTGGTAATAGGATTGTCAGTAAACCACTACCAGCTGAGCCAGTAGTGGTTTATTTATATATTGGCAATACTTGTTTCGGCTTAAGCGAGAAGTAACTTTTTAACCTTCCTCAAAAAGATCTGAAAAAGTTATTCACGCATTATGCCACCCTGTTAAAGTATTATTTTTCATGTATTTCATACTACAAACTCTGATGGAAGCGGGCATTGTTATAAAAATTTGAAACATTAGTATATCGTTTAAAAAAATTCAGGAATAGCCCTGTAACTAGGTTACGAACTGTCCGAGTAGGTGCAAATAGCCCTTTTCACCGTACTGAGGGTGCTAAAGTCCGCTTTTCTCCCCATTCTCAATAAATTTTTGGATGTCGCTTACCTTGTAATACCACTGGTTACCCGCTTTACGCCCGACAAGCTCACCGGACTTCCGCTTGTTCCAGAACCACGTGGACTGCTTCGAGAGGATTTCCTTCGCCTGCTTTTCAGGCATATATTCGCCTAGCGGATTCTTTTCGGAGGATGGGTGGAGTATTGCTTCACTTATCCGTTCCACCTTCTTTAGCAGCTCCTCCATCCTCTCGTAAGGGACGATGACCAACCTACTCAGATCTTCTGTTGTCATAGCATTTGTATTTATCTTTTATTTAGATTAGATTCTTTAGTATAGATTTTAAAGAAACATATTTTACAAAAAAATTTACCGCTCAAGAAGATCGGCGATGATGCTATCCACCAAGGCGACCACCTTGCTCGTTTGCTTGAACGAGTAGCCTTTCTGGAGTGCACGGAGGCTGAACCGATCCTTTAGGTCTCCGTAATGCCAGTCAAGGATGGACGCACCCTGCGTGCGCATCGCTTTGGGTAGGCACCGCTCTATCATGGCGTAGCTCTCGAACCGCTCCCGCATCCGTAAAAGCCCCGGACGGTCACCGATCAACTTTAGGGCTGCGTTGTAATGCTCCATCGCCGGGGTTCTAGGAAACTTCTGGAGGAGCAGGCGCATGTACCCGGTACGGGATTTTAGAACCTCCCGGGCAAAATCCCCCCATAGGTAGTCCTCAAAGATTAGGTCTACCACCTCTTTCTTGTACACCTCGCACTTTTTTGCCAGACCCCGTAACTCAACCCTCCCGTTGAGTTGCTGGTATTCCTTGCGGATCACGTCCTCGATCATCCGAGCCTCTCCTGCAAGGGTAGCTCTGTATTTGCCGTACGCCTCCTCCATAGTTGCAAAATCCTCATTGATGATGCTTTTCTGCTGGGTCGTCTTGCGCATGAACGTAATTTTTACGTAGATGGGGTAAAGAGGTGTTAGTGGACAAGGGTTACCCTTCTCATCGAGAATGCTGACAGTGCAGCCTCTACCGCTCAGTGCGGTATTCAGGAAGTGTTTTACAGTTATCTTACCTAACTTTTCCATAGCGTTCTTTTTTAAATGGCTAACCATATTCACCTCACATGGGGTCAATCTGGTTTTGCTCATAACGTTGCAAATATAATAATGTTTCTTTATTATATATTGTGAAACAACATTTTTTATATAAAAAATTTGTCAAAATCCTTGATTTCATATTTCATTGTATTTCAACATGATGAATAATATTGAAGGGTCATGAAACAGGAAAAGAAGCACTTTACCCATTTCGGTTACCTGAGTGAATATATTAAATGTATATAATTGATTTATATAGCAATATTAAAATAGTTCATTCCCCTCCAGCTCCACAAACAACAAAAAAACTCCTCAAATCGAAAGATTTGGGGAGTTTTTTGTTGCTTTTCCATTTCCAATCTATTCTGTGTAAACTGTTGCATTAAAATAGCAACTTATTGAAAGAAAAACAAAACGAATATTGGCAGATTTTTTTTATTTTCACCGAATCAGAATAGGCTTTATATTTACAAATCAAAACCCTATGATAAAAACAATCAGCTGGTTTACATACTTTTGGTGGTATCTACTAAAGCCAAATTTCAAACTAATAAGGCTAAACAGGCAAGGTAAGTATGCTGAAAGGAATGTTCTGGCGAATATTATTGCTCGTGAATGGGCTCAAAGAGCCCTTGCAAATAATGGCTCTTCCATCCATGTAACAGGTATTGAGAATATCCCCAAAACTGGAGGAGTCCTATTTGTTGCTAATCATCAGGGCAATTTTGATATACCCATTATTATTGGTCATGTTCCACGAGATAAGGGTTTTATTGCCAAAGCAGAACTATTAAAATTCCCATTCCTCAATAAGTACATGAAATACATCGACTGTGTATTTATTAACAGGAAAGATGCTCGTCAATCACTAATAGCCATGGATAAAGCAGCCGAAAACCTAAAAGGCGGACATTCACTGGTCATTTTTCCCGAAGGGACTCGCAGCGCAGATGGAACTATAGGTAAGTTTAAACCTGGTAGCCTTAAACTAGCCTTAAAAGCAGGAGTACCAATAGTCCCGATAACTTTAAATGGATCGAGGAATATAATGCCCAAAGGAAGTTCGCTTATCGGTTCGGCATCTGTAAAGGTTGTAATTGCGCCTCCAATTCTATATGAAGAGTATAATGGAATGGACTCCAACGAAATTGCCCAAAAGGTGAGAGGTATTATTGTATCGAATCAATGTTAGTTTCTGTTGACCTTAGGGATGCAATAATTATTAGTGAGTTATTTTTATTTATTCGAAAGAATAATAAATCCATAATTGCATCTTGACCAGCTAAAAAACCTTTTCTACATTTAAACTTTGAATCATAAAGTTTAAGCTGTAAGTCAAATCGTTTAAATAAAACATTATCAATATGAACTTTGATATAATAATCCCAGTCGGTGTATTCATCGTAATTTTAGCTTTTGTTCTACTCGGTCTTTACTTTAATAAAAAAGCAGTTATAAAGCGCAAACTTAAAAAAGCGGTTGGCAAAAAAATCTCTGATATTGTAAGCGGAGAAATTGCCAAAGTTGTTGGAAAAGTAGAATTTGTAGGTGAACCACTTATTGCTCCGCTTTCGGGCAGTCATTGCGCCTACTATTACGTGCTGGTGGAGCAACAAAAATCAACTGGTAAAAGCACTCACTGGGATACTATAATTGAGGAAGAGGTAGGCGGTAAATTTGTAATTAGGGATGGTAGACACTGTGCTCACATCGATAGCAGAAATGTTAAAAGTGTGTTGGTTGAAGATAGGCAGTATTCGTCTGGATATGGGAATGATGCCACTCTGGAATTAGAGAAATATCTAAACGGGCATGGACAAAAAAGCGAGGGAGTCTTCGGTTGGAATAAAAACATTCGTTATAAAGAGGGTGTTCTAGAGGAGGGCGAATTAATTGCCGCTATGGGTAGAGGCGAATGGAAAAACGCCGAACAGGTGCAATTACCCGATACATATGATAGGGTACTTGAAATTAGCTCTACCGATCAGGAACCTGTTTACCTGAGTGATGATCCAGTGACGGTGAAAACTACTTATTCGGAGTTTTAGAATATAAAATGTTGATTTATATGTCGCTCCTACGGAACTTAAAATTTGACATTATTTATTCTCTAACAATATTTCGTTCCTACTGAACTTTTTAAGGTCGATAAAAAATGAAAAGTTTCAATTTTAAACAGTTTCTTATATTTGTATAACCAAACAACTGTTGGCAATTATGTTCTATGCATCTTAACTTTCATTGGTAGAACTCTTCACCCAGCTGATATAAATAAAGAAAACCATACTATGACTTTCAAAGAAATTGAACAAAAGGTAATTGAGTTCAGGAATGATAGAAATTGGGAGCAATTTCATCAAATAAAAGACTTGTTGCTTGGTCTTAATATTGAGGTTTCTGAATTGCAGGAATTGTTTCTTTGGAAATCGAAAGAACAACAAGCTGAAATTAACATTGAAAATATTAGAGACGAAGTTGCTGATATTGCTATCTATCTTATCTACATAAGCAAACATTATGGCATCGACCTTTTAGAGGCAATAAACGATAAGGTAGATAAGAATTCAATAAAATACCCAATTGAAAAAAGTAGAAATTCAAATAAGAAATACAACGAGTTGTAAAATACGGCCTCGTAAAACCTATCATTTCAATTTATATGGACAGACTTAACTGTATTAGCAATGATATAAAAGTAGCCTATAAGAAGTTTATTGCTGCGAGATTCTCCAGAATATCGATTTAGAATATCCAAATATTTAAACTTTTATATTGGCTAATTCACCTCTGCATTTGACGCATAGGTTAGAATTTTTTTGATCTAAATCTTCAACATAGGTACTTGATCTCATAACACATGTTGGAGTATGGCAGTGAATTAGTCCAAATGTATGACCCAGCTCGTGGATAACTTCTTTTATAGTGCGATCAAGAAGAATTTCCTCATCAATACTCATTCCGTAGCGCTCATTGCTTAACCTGTAAAGTGATAAAATACCAGTACGACCGTTAAGAAATGCTTGACCGAAAATATAGGTAAGAATAGGAACAAAAAGATCAACATTAAATAATCCAATAGTTTTAAATGAATCAATCGAATATTTCGCATCAACTTCTTTCAAAAGTTCGTTCCCGTTATATTGTCTCCTGGCAGGATCGTAATAATCGCTTAAATCGATATGCCCCTCTTTTACTCTCACTAGCAACTGAAACTCAGAAGATACATTCTTAACTAATCTGTCAAGAAAGTTTTTCTCGAAATGCCCAAAAGAAATCAATGTGATATTCTGCAGACTCATTCAGAAATTAGTTAAAGGACATCAAGTTTCATTATTTCTAGAGTTGCTGATAAGTTTTGGCTTTAGGGAAATTGATTCAGACAAAAATGTAGCACTATTTATCCAATGGTTTCAGGTCGAATTTCTTGATCTTATTGTAAAGAGTTACCCTATCAACCTTTAATGCCTTTGCTGAACGGGATATATTCCAGTTGTATTTATTTAGAATTTGGGCAATGTGGCTTTTCTCATTATCATCGAGGCTCTCGAAGGGACTTTCGATAAAACTTTTCTCAATTGGAAGATCTTTGAGAAAAATTTTTTTTCCATTCCCAATAACAATTGCCCGCTCAATCATATTCTCCAACTCCCGAATATTGCCAGGGAATTTAAATTCCTCTAACCGTTGCAAAGCTGGTGGATCAATTACAACAGGAGGCTTATTCATTGATGTGCAATATTTTTTGATAAAATAATCGACAAGAAGAGGGATGTCGCCATGTCGCTCGCGAAGCGGTGGAACATGAATATTTACAACATTTAATCTGTAGTATAGATCTTCTCGAAAGCTTCCATCCTCCACTAAACTCTTCAAGTCTTTATTTGTAGCGCAAATCACTCTAAAATCTGACGATATTTCCTTATTCCCTCCCACCCGAACAAAACTCTTTGTTTCCAATACCCGAAGTAGTTCAATCTGCATTTTAGGAGATATCGTTGCAATTTCATCTAGAAAAATTGTCCCACTATCAGCCATCTCGAACCTACCCTTACGGTTATATACAGCACCTGTAAAAGCACCTTTTTCGTGACCGAAAAGTTCACTTTCCAATAAACTTTCAGTCAAAGCACCGCAATGAACGCTAACCAAGGGGAAATATTTTCGAGAAGAATTCGCATGAATAGCTCTAGCAATTAACTCCTTACCTGTACCACTTTCACCAGAAATAATGACGGAGGAGTTTGATTGAGCAACGCTTTCAACTTGCTTAAGAACCTTTTGCATTGCTTCGCTAACACCTATCAGATCTTCCACATTTTCGAGTGTAGCTACTTTTACTTTTAGAACTTCGTTCTCTTCAACTAAAGAAATCTGTTTTGAAGCATTTCGAACTAAATGCGATAGGTCATCGGGGTCAAAAGGTTTTGTTACATAATCAAAAGCACCATCCTTTAGTGCTTGCACCGCAGTATCTACGGTAGCAAATGCAGTCATTACAATGATAATTGAATCTTTTTTTAGCGACTTAATTCTTCGGAGCATTTCTAAGCCATCCATACCCGGCATTTTAATGTCAGCTAGAATAATGTCAAAATTATCAGATTCGAGAATTGACAATGCTATCTTAGCACTCTCGGCACACTCCACACGATAACCATCCTCCTTAAACCAGTTGTATAATGAATCTCTAACCGATTCTTCGTCGTCAACAACTAAAATTGAGATTTTTCTTGTCATATTTCTCCCATTAGGTCTTTATCAAAGGTAGGGATATTGATATAGTTGTTCCTTTCCCAAGTTCCGATTTTACATCTATTTTTCCTTTATGGCTTTGAATAATTCCATGAACAATAGCCAAACCTAAACCCTGCCCTCTTGAATTACGCTTTGTTGAAAAGAAAGGTTCAAAGATATGTGGAATATCTTCAGCAGGTATTCCAATTCCGTTATCAACTATTTCAAGTCTAATCCTATCTTCATCAATGTCTTTGGTTCTTATTAAAACCGCTCCATTCTCCGTAACTGCATCGGAAGCATTAACAAGTATAGCTATACATGCTTGCTTAATCTGGTTTGGGCTACAATATATTAAATCCGATTTAGCCTTAAATTCAGTAGAAAAGTTAATATTAGCAATTTTCATCTGATGGGTCATCAAATCGAAAGTTTCCTGTAATATCTCATGTAGATGCTTTGGTTCATAATCATCCTGATCTTTTCTCGAAAAATCTAATAACCCCTTAACTATATTTCCACATCGCTTGGTTTCTGTTTCAATTAACATCAACTGTTTAAGCATTGACTCCTTTTTTACGGGATCCAAATTCTGATTAGTTAGCTGTTTTTGAACCAGTTTTGTATAAATCAGAATACCAGAAAGAGGGTTATTTATTTCGTGAGCAACAGATAATGATAGTTTTCCGAGCGATGCAATTCTTTCGATATGAATTAACTCGCTTTGAGCGGCACCTAACTCTTCAGTCTTTTTCTGAACCTTATATTCAAGCTGTTGTGACCAATTGTGTAATTCATTGGTTGCTGATTGAAGATTGTCAAGCATTTCATTAAATGCAAGGGAAACCATCCTCATGTCATCAAGTTGATTGGGTTTTATCTCTAACCTTGTATTTTTATCGCCATTCGAAACCGCTTGACTAGCTTTTACAATTGCGTTTAAAGGTTTTTTTATCACTTTGCTTGTAAAGAATATTAAAAAGCCAATAAGCAAAAGGGTCGTTAATGTTGCTAATAGGTAAAATTCTGTTGAAGATTTACTTACAGCAGAATCAAGATCTTTTAAAGGAATTTTAATTACCAATGAGCCAAGAACTTCATCGCTTTGTTTGTGCGCATGACATGAACTTGTATAACACGATTTTTCGTTAAGTATTGGAGATCGTATGAGTAGATGTCTGTGGCTATTATCGTTCTGAGTCATGCTGCACTCACTTTTAACATCTATTATACGATATGCTTTTTCTTTCTTCGGAAACATCGATTCCATGTCGGCATGGCAGCTTATACAATCGGGATTGCTATGGTTATTGGTATCTGATGAGAATGAGGTATAAGCCAAATTGTTTTGGTTATCGTACATGTTAACCTCATCAATCCCAGGCATAGTATTAATAATGTCAAGCGTGCTTTGTAATGCACTTTTATCGTTATCAAGCATCGATTTATAAAGCGATCCTTCAACAAGATACCCGATATTATTTCCACTTTGGCGAATTACCGTTTTCATGTACTCTTCATTGACCGATCTGAAGATTACACCAAACGAAACAAACAGAATAAGCGATAGGATTGTAATAGAGTATACAACCCGACCATATATTGATGATCTGAATTTAACATATTTATTAAGGAATGGATTTCCTATATTGTGTTTACGAATTGTGTTAATAAACAAAGCCATTCTTAAATAATTTATTGTTTAGCAATAACTTTTAAAATTATAAAAACTAAACGAAAGAATCCAATTATTAAGAATATAAACCTTTCAAAATTTAAGGATTACAAAGAATAATCTATGATCACGTCTTCAAAAAATGAGCAAATACTAGTTTACTAAATAATAATCTACATTTTATTATAAAAAAACTGATGTAAAATCTCCCGTTCTTAAGTTAATTCATTAGAATGGTTGATTTAAAAAATCTTTTTGAAAGTCCTGCCATAACTCATTGGGTAGCTCCGAGATCGGATTGTCACATAATTCACCCCCATCTTGTAACATAATTAATGCAGGTTCAGCCGAATATTTTTTCATCGAAACAGTTATAAAATCTTTAAATCGCACCAACTCCCTCGCTGACCAATTCGTTGCCTCTTCAGCAAGGTAGTATGAATTTGTTTCTGCAATCCAATTTGTGGGTTTAATCTTATAAATCCACCCTTTTCCATAAGGATCTTGATTTACCGTCTCAAAGTTTTCATTAAGCATTGAATTAGTATTCAGTATTTCCCCCGAGATTGGTGATAGAATATTTAACTGCTTACCATTTCGGACGATTTCAGTCAGAATGTCCCCTTTGCAAACCTGATCTCCTGATTTTTTCAGATTACTAAATTTAACCTCACCAGTAATATGAAGTAACAGGTCGTCTAATCCTACTTTAGCAACACCCGATACTTCTAGGTGAGCCCATGTATGATTTTTACTATAGAATAGTCCCTGAGGAACTCTTAAAACACTTGCAGTAAGAACTCCTAGTCTTTTTTGAAACTGTTTAGATCTTTTTACTTTTTTATTCAAAATAATCCAGAATGGAATGAGTATAGCAAAGAATGCAATTACGGCTAAATACTCAATCCCTTTCGTTTCAAATATGTTAGAGTAGCTAAATCCGTCCATTTTCGTATAGTTTTGGCAATCACTCTAAATTAGTGAAAGCTGGTTAATTTATTTTTCTTCGTTCACCCATGATGGAGATTCTCGCAAAACAGGCATTCGGTTAACAACCCACCTAAATATCCATAATTCTGTAAATATCACTGTTAATGTAACTACAAATTCCATCCAAGATGGAACATAACGAATGTCTACATCCCATCTGAAACCAATAACAGTAACATTAAGCCTGTTTATAATGATGCCTAATATAGTTATGATTGAAGCTAACTTTATCATAAATATATTTCTTGTACGATAGCTGGAAAAGAATAACAACATTGGTAATAGTACAAATCCTAAAATTTCTAGCAGGTACCAATAACCCATAGAAGTATTAATATACTGCCAATGTTTACCATGAATGAATACTATCACTTTTAAGAAAAAATATGCAAACATTGCAACTGAACAGATTTTTGATAATCCATGAAGAATATCATCGTGTGTACGATGGTTTTTTTCACTGATCTGATTGAAAAAAACTTTTTGGCTAATAGTACCCTCAAAGATAACCATTGATAGACCTGCGAAAATACTAGAAATGAAAAACATAATAGGAATAAACTCCGAATACCAAAGTGGGTGAATTTTATCTTTTGCCATTAGGTAAAGTGCGCCTAAACCTGATTGATGAAGCGTAGATAATGTAATCCCAAAAATAACAGTAGCAATGGTCATACCGGATAAGATCTTCCTTGCCCGTTTTGCTCCAAGCCATTCCGCTATAGTAGGTGAAAATTCTATAAGCTGAGCTATCATGTAAAGAAGAAAATGCCAGGCAACCAAAAACAATACAGAACTGGTTCCAAAATTATTTCCAATAATTGGATTGATCACATTCCATGGACGCCCAAGGTCTAAGAGCAAAGCTCCTGCATAGAATACATAGGCAAGAAAACCATTTAATACCGTTATCCTAATAATTGAATGATACTTATGCATGTTAAGGATATATACCATAAAAGTAAGAACATAAGCACCCCCAGCAAATGCAACTCCTGTAACCACATCAAAGCCGATCCATAAACCCCACGGAACTTCCTGCGTTAGGTTGGTTATAGATCCTATTCCCTTCCAAAAACGAATAATGATTAGAACTAGCCCTAATAGCATGATTGGTAAGGAAATGATATTAAAGGGGGTGAGCAATTTGCCTTTTGGCTTAAACTCACCTACTAAAAATTTCCAGATAGACTTGCCATCATTGTCCTTTGCAATTGGATAAATCATATTACTCATTTTCATCTCCTTCTTTTAACTGGTTATTTCTAGTGGCTTCATAAATACCTAGTAAAATTGGTGGCAATAAAACAAATACTGTAGGTACACTGAAAAGAAATCCTTTTGATAATTCTGGATACGACGATTTTTGAATCGAAGTACTAAACCCTAATTCATTAATAGGATTAGGCGTAAGATATAAAAAGCCCGTACCACCTGCTTCGTGTTCACCATAAATTTCATCAACATATACAGTAGGATTTTCAAGGATTCTCTTGCGTGCTTCTTTGATCAAATCCTTCCGCTTTCCAAATATTATTGCTTCGGCAGGGCAAATTTCAACACAAATAGGAATTCCACCTTTCATAATCCTATCATAGCACATATCACACTTTTGGATTTTTGGATTTGCGCTATAATATTCAAATTTGGGAATATCAAATGGGCATGAAACCATACAATAACGGCAACCCATACATTTACTTCCTCTCCAAATAACTGGCCCCTCTTTCGTTTTGTGCATAGCTTGTGTGAGACATGCAGCGGCACAAGCAGGTTCATTACAATGCATGCATTGTTTTCTTATATATACTTCTCCTTTTGAAGTTTTATAAGAATTAACAACAACTCGACGAGTTTCATCAGTTTTTCTTTGGACTCCTATTTTAGGTTCATCAATAGGCTTGGGTAGCCCATGTGCCTCGGCACAGGCTATTTCACAACTCTGGCAACCTCCGCAACGATAAGAATCATAAAGGATTCCATAGAATTCAATATCACTCTCTTTCATTTGTGGAGCACCAAAACTTTTACCAATGGCTATTGTAGCACCTGCAAACCCAAGCGCTTTCAAAAAACTTCTTCGATCTAAACCCATAACCTGTTTATTTAGTTGTTTAAAAACTAAAAACTCAAGAATCTATGGTTATTTTGAACCCTCAAGAAAGTGAGTTTGAAAATCCTCCCATATTTCAGGTTTTAAATCCTTCAGTATTCCATTTTTAATTTCTCCGCCATCCTGAAGAACGATTTGGTTTTCCTCTGCATAGTTTGCCCTTACTATAATAGATAGAAAATCCTTTAAGTGTAAAAATTCCATTCTTAACCATTCCTTGTAACCCTTAGCTACGATTAAAAATTGAATATCTCTTAACCAGTTTGTTGGTTCTATCATATATATCCAACCCTCAGAGTAAGGCGATGAATTTATTATTGAAGAATTTGTGGAAAGTTTCTTGTTTTGTGCTTTAATTTTTCCAGATATAGGTGCAGTAATGTTTAATTGCTTACCCTCTTGAATAAGGGTTAGGAAGTGTTCTCCTTTTTTTATTGTCTCACCAGGGTTTTTCATTTTTATTCGGGTAATAGGTCCCGTAATATGTTGAAGAAAATCATCAATGCCGATTCCAACAACACCATCTTTTTCCATAAAAGCCCAAGTATGAGATTTGTCAAAATAAAGGCCATCGGGCACTAAAATCGATTTCTCATCAAAAAATGTTAAGGGTATTGAATTAGCATCATTAGCAATATTTTTTTCACGTCTTACCCACTGAATAGTTATATCTACTATAAAAAACAAAGCAATGAGCGCTACTAGTATTAATACAGCAATTGGTATGGCTGAACGACTGTTAGAGGGTTTAACAACAATTTCTTTATTATACAATTTATCAATACTCGCTTGTCTTTGTCCAGAAGTAAGATCTACGAAACCATTTGGGTTTAGAAATTGTTGACCATTTGAGAGAACCCATGCTAGAAAAGCAATTTCATTATTATTTGTAGGCTTAATAGACGATATTGAGTAAATATTTTTACATAAATCTTTTGGATATTTTCCAACCCAAACCCCTCGCAAAAATGTATTCAAATCTTGATATATCTTTTCATTATAATCAATCTTACCATTTCCATTTTTATCAATTGGTAATAATCCAATACCCTGAACAATACTTTGATTATTTACATCAAGAATACTAGTAATCTCACAAAAACCTATTGCATATGGATCATTTTGAATTTCTAAAATCATTTTCGCTCCACTTTCAACATTAATTCCATTAATTTTAGTCCAATCTAATTTTAGAAAATTCGCTATCCCTTTTTTGATAGATTCATTATTGACTATAAAATATTTAATAGGATTTTTTTGCCCGTTTACAAGGAGAGTACCCCAACTCTGCTTATTTTGGTCATCAATAAATTGAGAAAGTTTTTCCTGTGAAATACCTTGTTGGCTTATTTCATCGAAAAAAGGATTTCTCGAATTAATGATTGGTACAATTGCATCCATGCCAACCACCATCTTCCAAACAGATTCATCGTTTATACTTGAATAGTACTCATTTGATATAAAACATAATTTCCCTTCCGAATTCAGAATACTACCAATTTGAGGAGCAGTGAATTTACTCACCTTCATTCTAATTTTATGGTTTTCATTGCTATATTCTTTAACCCAATTAGATGTTAGATTGTATAAATCGGGGGAACTCAAAATACTTATTGAATCTTTGAGGTTTAAATTATTACTCGCAAAAGCATTTTGATTGCTTACATTGCTAAAACATAGCAAGTAGAAAGCAATGAATATTAAAATTTTAGTTTTCATAGTCGTAAATTTTAAATTTGTCATACTTCACAAAAAAATGAAAGAAATTTTCACTTAAAAAAGATATTATCCACAATTATCAGATTTACATATATTTATCAACACTAATATATAGTAGTCAATTTTAATGCCGAAAAAAACAAATCTTATATAATATTGTGCATCAATGCATTATCAATTATATGTTTAAAATATTAACATAGTGAATTGTTTAATTATTAAACACCACATCCAGATTTTATACCTATATCGCTGATATTAAAACACATAATATCTCTGTAAGAATATTAATCAGATGTTGAATATTTCAACATTTTTAAAATTTCCATGCAATGAAATACATGCAATAAGTTCTAAAGCATTAATTTTCTTCTGGTCGGATTGAGAAACGACAGTAGAGTCTTATATCTTCGTCTATTATCGTTTTGAAGTATATTCCTTTCTATTGATTTTGATATGATTCTTTTAAATCAGTAACCATAGGCTTACAATTGCAGTAATAGTTCAAAATCTTTATAGGTAAGTCTAATCAGTTCACGATGAATTCTTGCATTAAAGATAATTCACTCATCCTGAATTAGTTTCTCTGCAACATAAACATCCATTCCGTATAAATTTCCAAAGGGTGGCATTGCACCTAGCTCACAATCGGGGGATAAATAACTGAATTCTTTATCATAGGCAATCTCTACTAACTTAGCGCTTATAGCTCTTTTAGCATATCCAAGTTAATTTTACTCAATGCAGGCAGTACCTCCATTATCATTTTCCCATCGGTTTTAAGGATTATTGTTTTTGCAGTTTCTTTTCCAGAGATATGTGTAGAAGCGGCTATTCATTGAACAGTATAAGCCAACGAATGGCTGATTGTAAAGAGCTCGATTTTATATCTATCCAAATATTCTATATATTTTGCAATGCTGTACATATCCTTTTTCCTTAAAGATTATTATGGAGATAAACCAAAATCAATACTGTAGCAAATAAAAAATTCCAAAATAAATATTAAGCTAATTGTGCTAAAGTGATAATATGATAATTTTTTAAAACTTCATCTCGCATTATCAATAAATCACAATAAACATTATACATTCGTGGTTGTTTTATGCTTGTAAAATTTCAGCAATGGAAATTCCAATTCTTGATGTTAAAGATGTTCGTAAGCACTTTAAAGAGGTAAATGCTGTAGATGGTGTTAGCTTTACAGTTGGTACCGGTGAGTTTATTGCCCTACTGGGACCAAATGGTGCGGGTAAAACCACTACTGTTGAGATGATTGAAGGGATTCAAAAGCCAACAAGTGGAGAAATTAGCATCTTGGGGTTGCAGTGGAACGGAGATGAGAGTAAACTTCGCAGGTTGATTAGCCTATCGCTTCAGGAAACCCGATTTATAGATAAACTGAGGGTAAGGGAAACTGTTCGACTCTTTGCCAGCTTCTATAATCTGCCCGATGCAAGGGTTGATGAGGTGATAGAGATTGTTGATTTGGGAGAGAAGAGAAAGAGCTATGTTCAAAATCTTTCTGGTGGTCAGCGGCAAAAGCTTGCGCTGGCAATCGCTCTGCTCAATAACGCCCCACTCCTACTACTCGATGAGCCCACTACAGGGCTGGATCCAACTGCCCGCCGTGAGATATGGAACATCCTAATGGATCTAAAAAAGAATCAGAAAACTTCTTTAATCCTTACCACGCACTATATGGAGGAGGCCGAATTTCTCTGCGATAGGATTATTATAATGGATAAAGGGAAGATTCTTGCTCAGGGGACACTTGATGAGCTGCTATCGGCTAATAATAGCAAGGAGATCATAGCCTTTTCAACAATTAGCAGTATTCCAGATAATTTTTTATGTGGTGATGGAATAGTTAAGCTCATTTGGGACGATAAGACCAATAGCGGTAAGCTAATTGTTAGGAATATTATTGAGCAACTCCCCCTATTTTTAAGCAAAGTTAAGGATGCTGGTATAAAGTTAACCCAACTCGAATGCCGCAAACTTACACTTGACGATTTGTTTATCTCCATGACAGGAAAACATCTAGGAGAATAGAAACTGTGTTAATATCTATTTAAGTAAGAATCTTTTCTATAAAAAACAACCAGAATATATGCTTAACAAAACTTTTATTCAACTTATACTTGTTCGGATTCGAGAATTTTATCGAGAACCTGAAACTATTTTCTGGTCGTTACTTTTCCCTGTATTAATGGCTTGGGGTTTAGGTATTGCCTTCAATAGCAAGCCAGTTCAAACTAAGACAATTGCCCTTGTTTTTGCCGAAAATCAAAGTAAAGAGAGTTTCGAAATGCTTATTTCAAAAACATCTTTTGAATATAAGAAGGATTCATTAACTAATGATTATTACTACCAAATAAAATATGGGAATGATATTATCGGGTTAACCTATTTCAAAGTAAAGCCTGTTAATATGCAACAAGCCGAACTAATGGTAAAACGTGGAAATGCTTCATTGATTCTTACCACAAACGAGAACAAGCTAGAGTACCATTTCGATAAATATAATACAGATGCTCAACTCTCATACCTACAAATAACATCACTTGTCAACGGCGAAAATCTATCAAATCAGCTGAGTGAAGTTAAGCCCATGACTGAAAAGGGTACACGTTATATTGATTTTCTGATTCCCGGTTTAATTGCGATGAACGTAATGATGTCAACCCTATGGGGAATAAGCTACACGCTAATAGAAACCCGAACCAAAAAATTGCTTCGTAGAATGGTAGCAACCCCAATGCCCAAATGGGAGTACATTATGTCACACATTACGGCAAGAATATTTCTATGTTTTGTTGAAGCTATAATAATATTTTCGTTTGCGTATTACTACTTTGATATTACAATTAAGGGAAGTGTTGCTGCATTTATAGTTCTATTTCTATCTGGGATTGTGGCATTCTCAGGCCTCTCGGTTCTAATTGCATCACGAACAGATAAAACGCAGGTTGGAAATGGGATTATCAACCTGTTAGTAATGCCAATGATGTTGCTCTCTGGGATCTACTTCAGCTATCACAACTTTCCCGTTCAGGTTGTACCCTTTATTCAAGCCCTACCTTTAACAATGCTTGCCGATGGGGTAAAAGCCATTTTCAATGAAGGTGCTGGATTTATTCAAGTATGGAAGTATATTTTAATCCTTAACACTCTCGGCATCATTTCATTTACAATTGGGCTAAAATACTTCAAGTGGTACTAAATTATTGTTTCAAAATGTAAGCACCTTATCACTTGAAATAACCCATTCCGATAGTTCAGCGAGATTGCTACGTACAGCACCCTCAACTAATTTTAATTCAGAAAGTCCTCGAGCATCAATACAAGAGCCACAAAGTTTAACAGGGCAGCCCTTTAAGGTTAAGCCCTTAATTAATCTTTCGATATTATAAAATCCATCAGGGGTTTTCTGATTGGGAATTGCACAGGTTACAGCATCCGCCATAAGGAATATTCTTACGTCGGCATCAGGAGAATCCTTCTTTACCTGATTTGCCAAACGTAATGCATTATATGACTTCTCACCTCCATAAGGAGCATCGTTCAATATGAATAGGAACTTCATTGCAAACAATTTAATTTTCTTAAAATCAATTTTCTTTTGAAAACAAATCTCTTAAGAAACGATGGAATTTGTGAAGCCCCTTAACTGGCTGCAACCATAGAAGGGCGCACTCACCAGAAATCAGGCTAATGTTCTTACCCATCGTTATTGTCTCAGGGTTCTTTAAATTGCATCCTAAATGCATCCATATATTTTTTACACCTTTATTAATAGCATCATTAAGAATATCCTTAGCCTTTTCACCTTTGATGATAATAATTACAGCATCAACGGTATCGGGCAATGAACTAATATTAGGGTAACACTTAGTCCCATTTATTTCTGTTAGTTTGGGATTTACTGCCAAAACATTATAACCCCTTTCGCAAAATGCATCATATACCATTCTGCTATACGTTTTAAGGTTACTCGAAACGCCAATGATGGCAATACATTTAGAATTTAAAAACTGTTCTACTGATTCTTTTTTAGTCATAATATTATTTTATAGAGTTTTAAATAATGTTTTAAGTTCTTCTTTCTTTGCAATACTAAGATTATGCCAACGAATACCCTGAACAGCACCCTCAAGAGCCATAAATTTACAAATACAAGCATCGGTATAAATTGCTTTAATTCGCATAAAAGCATTCACAGCACCCACCTTTTTTAGCTCTTCAGCCGCTTTAATATCAACAGCAATCAACCTCTTCTCAAATTCAGCACCTATATTGGGGAGTTCTCTTAAACTGCTCATACCAATGAATATTTAAGTAGATAAAAATACTTAAAGACTTTTAATATTGATAAAAAAGAGGGGAATAATTATTTAGATGGGTAAGGAGACAAGTAAGGTTTTGAAATTTTATTAGATAAAAGAGATTAACTGGTTATGTTCATTAGTGAAGGATTGCAATGATAGACTATACAAATCCTACAAATTCCATTCCTGGAGCATCCTTGGGACGAGGTTTAAATCCCTGTTTTAAATAGAATCCTTCCTTGCCTTTTGCACAGAAAAGTTGAATATCGGGTATCGAGGCCGATTTACATTTTGAAATAAGTTCTCCTAGAACAATTTTACCTATCCCGCAATTCTGAAATTCTGGGACAACAATTAAATCAACAATTAACGCATGTAGTACACCATCAGAAACAACCCTTCCAAAACCAATTAATTTTGTATCGTTATATATACAAGCCAAAAACCAACTATTTCTGAGGCTTTCATAGAGTAATCCAGGACTCATCTTATAATCAGCATTCCATCCTGTTGATTCAAAAAGTTCATAGTATTCAATTTTCTCTGGAGGATTATAGCTTATTGTAAGTTTCATAATTTTACTCTTCTTAATGATATTTCTAATAAATATAAAGGATCAAACAAACAACCAAATATTATAAATAATTGTATTCCATGATATTGCAAAATTATCTAGGGTTTAATGGTTGATTTATTAGCAAAGAAAGTGCACGAAATTGAACAAAACAAGCGTACGCTTTTAATTATGGATGAGCAAATATTTCACCTCAATTTGGTTTAGGTATCAAATTATTGAGCGTGAAATCAATATCACTATATTTAAACTTAAAACCAGCGGAAAGTAATTTTGATGGTACTATATTTTGATTCGATAGTAATACCTCATTGGCCATCCTGCCAAATAATAAAACTAAAATGAATGTTGGTATTGGCATCCAAATGGGGCGATTAATAATCTTACCTATTTTCTTTACAAAAAGTTTGTAGGAAATAGGTTGAGGTGAAACTAAATTGTATACCCCTTTATTAATAGTATTATCAATTAAAAATTGAATGGCTCTAACGTGATCATCAATGTGTATCCATGACAATAGTTGTTTCCCGTTGCCAAGCCATCCCCCAATAAATAGTTTAATTGGACGTAATATTTCTTTCAAAAAAACTCCGTTGGTTGAGAGCACAATGCCTGTTCGGATAATTATAAGTCGACTTTTACTTTCTGCTTTAGCGGCTGTTTGCTCCCATTGCATTACAACATTAGACAGAAAACCATCACCTGCTAATCCATCTTCATCAATCTTATTGCTGGAATTGTAGGGGTAATAGCCGATTGCCGATGCTTGAATAAATACTTCTGGTGGTTCAGAGCAATCGTTAATGGCATTAACAATCGCATTAGTTGTATCTATGCGACTTTTCAGTATCAACTCCTTTTTCCTCTTAGTCCATCTCATCGCCACCGACTCCCCAACAAGGTTAACAACTGCTTTGGAATTGTTAATTATCGCCGTTAAACTAGAAATATCAGCTCTATTCCAGTATTGAATTTGGACATCATTGTCAAACAACATTTTCGCCTTGGAAAGGTTGCGTGTTAAAACAACGGGAATCAATCCTTCATGAATTAGATTCCTAACAAGCTGCTGCCCTATAAGCCCCGTAGCACCTACTATAACAATTTTTTGTTGATTACTATTCATGATTAGAACTCTACAATTACTCCAATTGTTGGCAATATACTCGTCGAACCCTGATCATCAACTTTTTTTAGTAAATATCTTGAAGAATCCAAAGGATCAACAACAGGGTTCTGGTTTTGATCAACAACAGTAGTTATCAAACTAGCTTCATCTGCTTTGAAGTTGTATAGGTTTTGTATATCAACATAAAAATTCAAAGTCCATTTTTTTAAGTAGTACATCTTATCTATACGAACATCCAGCTGATGAAAAGGTTTTAGTCTTTTACTATTATATTTTGAATAATCCAAGTACCCACCAGGTTGTACATCCCAAGCTGCAATTAAACTCGATTTCGACAAATCGTAAGGTGTGTAAGGTGCACCCCCAATAAAGCGCCATTTAAAACCAATATTCCAATTTCGCCCCATTACTCTAGTGGCAGTTAGAGTGAATAAGTTTCTATTATCCCATGCTGTGGGTATAAAACTATTGGTACTCTTCAGGTTCTTATCCATCCTATTTGATTGACTCCACACAAGAGTATACGCAGCAATAATGTTGAAACCCAGAAGATCTTTACTCCTATACAAAAATTCTACTCCATAAGCCCTCCCCTTCCCAATTGAAAGTACCGCCTCATCACCAAAAGTCCCAAAATCAGCACCCTTGCTAGCTAATGAAATTGAATCCCTGATTGAAAAAGGGTATCCATGGTAAAGTTTAAAGAAACCCTCAAAGGTTATCTTACTTCCTTGATTTGGCGACCAATCAATACCTGCAACATAGTGATTACTTCGAATGTAAGAAAGGTTATTATTCTTATTAACAAGTTCGCCAGCTGAATTACCAAACCCTAATGTGGTATATGGTGGCTGTTGATAGTATATGCCAGTATTAAAGTTGAAATAGTATCCTGACGAAAACTGGTAGGATAACGAGAATCGAGGGCTAAACTGTTTTAAAAGATTATTCATCTGGCTTGAATAATTGTTTGCATCCGCTCTCACACCCAAGGATAAGTCCAATTTCTGATCAAAGTAGGACTTACTAACCTGTCCAAATACATTCCATTTAAAAAGATCAAGATTTGTATTATATGAGATAGGAGACAAAGTGCCAGCGTTAAAAAGTGCTCGATAAGTACTATTGGTATAATGGGCATATTCCAAACCTGTCCCAAAATTTATGTTTAACTCATTCTTTGCTGAAATATCTCTTTCGTAGCGGAATTCATTCTCGGCCTCCTGCGAGGTGTAATCTAATAATTTTGGGTTACTTTCAATATTATCTTGATACTTATACTGTCGATTATTAAGCATGTTCCTGCTCATAACCCAAGTGTCGTAACCATTTTTTCGATAATGTTTATATACTACCCCAAGTGTATAATTCCACTGAGTATATACGGGTACTCCACTAAGAATGTATCGTTGATATTCCGTAGGATTTTTAAGTCCAGTATTCAGTGAAAACTGATCGATAGCCCCTAACCCTATTATTGTTAATTCGTTTTTTGAACTAAGGTTTGAATGTAATTTAAACTGAAAATCATTATAGGTAGGAAGAAATGGCAATCCAAGCGCATTGAATAGGTATTGAAGGTAAGAACGTCTAGCCGAAAAAATAAAATTTGAACCTTTACTCAATGGCCCATCAAGGGTCAAAGCAAGATCTGATGCACCCAATGCACCCTTGACCTTTAATCCATCCATATTCCCTTCAACCTGTTTAAAGTCAAGCACTGAACTCAATGCATTTCCCTTAGATGTAGGGAAAGCTCCCGAATAAAAATTTACCTCACGAATAAAATCTACATTGATAATCCCTACTGGACCACCAGAGGCTCCTTGTGTTGCAAAATGGTTAATATTTGGAATCTCTACACCATCAAGATAGAATCTATTCTCGCCTGTTCCACCACCACGAACAATCACGTCATTTCTATATGCTGGAGTTGAAGCAACACCCGGTAAAGACTGAATAATTTTACTTATATCCCTATTCCCTCCTGGGTTCTTTTCAATTTCATCAATATTTATACGCCTTAGAGAGAGCGGACTCTCCTGACTTCTTCTAAATGGTGAAGCTTTTACAACAACCTCTCCAATCTCTAAGGAAGTTTCCTCAAGAAGTATATCAAGGGTTGCAGGATTGGCATTGGTTATTAAGATTGACTCTGAGATATATGTCTTAAAACCAACCGATGATACCCTTAATTCGATGTATCCAGGTTTTATTCCTGTTATTCTATAATTACCATCAATATCTGATGTTGAGCCTATTATAGTATTCCATAACACTATATTTGCAAAGGGTATAGGCTCATTATTCTTTTTATTAAAAATCTTCCCGTGAATAACCCCATTATTTTGAGCTGATAGATCAACTGTTAATAATAAAAGTGATGCCGCTAATAGAAAATAAATCCTTCCTATTTGAATCAAACCTACTGCTAGCAGATAAAGTGGGCTTGATATAAAAATTTGTTTTAACAACTTAATATACAACATATTATAATTAATATTTAATGAATGTCCGTAATCATTACTATTCAATATCAAACTACCTGTCATTCCTACGAAAGCAGGAATCTATCTCTTTAACTAGATTACGGGTCTTCGCCCGGAATGACAATGGGTTCAGTTTTTCATGTAGTTATATTTGCGAACACTCATATAATAATTTTTAAAACCCTATCTAGTTATTCAGAACATTGTTATTTAACCAACTAGTAGGCATCTTTTGCCCAACTAACGTTAGATAACAGCAAAACTAACAATATGTTTAATTTTTAAATAATTTTATTGAACACTGAAACAAATACCCCAACCTAACAAATGTTATCAAACAAAAAAAGATGCTGGATTCCAGCATCTTTTTATATGTAAAACTTTAAATTATTAGTTCGTAGAAAGATATATTTCCCAGTAACCCGATTCCTCCTGACTTCTGACGCTTTCGAAAATTAGTGCGTATGTATTTTTCAAATAGTTGAAAACTAATAAAATACAATTTAAATTTTTGCATTTTACCGCACTAACGCATATTTTTACCTTATGTATAGGGT
>JABFRB010000042.1 GCA_013141385.1 Bacteroidales bacterium
AAGGGTAGCTGCAATTGAGCTACCCCTAGATAACCTTTGGCTTAACTTTTGCCGTCGGTCGTTATTTGGCAACACAAAAATAATTATTCTATTTTACTTGCATATGTCTTAGAATGCTGAGCTCACTTCGTTCGGTTCGCAAGTTCGGTTCTGAGCGAAGCGAAGGATCTAATAGTTTATAAAACAGATGGTTGCTTTCAGCGAATCCTTCGGATTTCACTTTGTTTAGCATGACAAAGCAACAATCTGACACTATGCTAGGATCAATATGTTATACTTACATCGAACTTGCGTTAAATACAAATCGAATAAATGGAGTTGGGTAATAAAAAATGTGGTTCTTTAAACTCTAATTAGTACATTATTAAAGAATTAAATCGAATTAAATAGGACAAAATGCTACCTTCCTTTTTATTTTTTCAGGGTTTATCTCTAAAGCTGCATTAATACCTGGGATCATTTTAATTTCTTTAATTATAGATGAAGTATCGACTTTGTTGATTTCTCCTGATATTTCAAATATAAAGTCAATATTGGGTAGTTCTTTTATGAGTATAAAGTTTGAAGATTTATTTGAGATAAGGTTAAAAACTCGGAGTGATGACGATTTACGGTCGCAAAAGACGGGGAATGTTTGTGATGGATTTTCCTTAGATTCAATGGACACTTCAGATTCATTTAAATCGATGTTCAATTGTTTATTTATGTTCCATACAGTTTTTAAAAGGCTATCATGACAAGATATAGCAATTAAGATAAAAGGAACTTCATGACTCCCATCAAGCCGATGTATTTTCTTTTGCTTCAATTGCATAGTTTTAGTTTTGCTAAAATAGCTTTTTTAGCAATTGGTTGTGTAGTGTGAAACGATTTGATTCAAATCTGAAGTGTTTAAAGAAACTACATTAGAAAAAAAGCGAATAAATTTATGGGAAAAGTTAAAGTTCTTCTTGTGGCGATGAATTTTGACTTATTTGAATTTCATCAATTTTACTGAGGGCTTCCATTGCAGCATTTTGTTCGGCTTCTTTCTTTGATGATCCATGCCCTTCCCCCAAAGGCATATCATTCAACGAGATAGTTGCAATAAAATGGGGATTATAGCCATTATTAGAAACTCCTTCCTGGCATTGAAACTGTAAAGTTTGTTTGTTTTTCTGAGCCCATTCGAAAATACGACTCTTATAATCATTTTCAATGGTTTGAAGCATGTCTAGATCAATATATTTTTCAAGAATAGCGTTTACAACGCAATTACTGGTAAATTGGAATCCACGATCAATAAACATAGCACCAATAATAGCTTCAAGTGCATTGCCATAAATGTTTTTTTGAATATTATTATTTGATTGGCTAACAATTATTTTCTCAAGACCGATATCGATAGCGAGTTGATTAAGGCTAGTTCTGCTCACGATCTTTGATCGCATTTTGGTTAAGAATCCCTCCTTTTGGTTTGGAAACTGGGAAAAGAGGTAATCCGCAACAATGGCATCAAGAACTGCGTCACCAAGGTATTCAAGGCGCTCATTATTTACCCGTTTCCCTCTCGATAGAATAATGGAAGCAGATTTATGAACTACTGCAAGTTTGTACAGATCTAAATTTCGAGGGAAGATACCGAAAATATTCTTGAGTTGATCATAAAAATCCCTGTCCCCAACGGGAACTCTATTTGTAAGAATTCGCCTAAAGAGGTGAGAAATCACGTGGTTTGACTAGGAATATTTCTTGAAAATAACAGAAGCATTGTGACCACCAAATCCAAATGTGTTACTGAGTGCGGCTTTCACGTCACGCTTTTGTGCTTTATTAAAGGTGAAATTCAACTTGCTATCAATTTCGGGATCTGGATTTTTGAAGTTGATAGTAGGTGGTATAATCCCTTTATTAATAGCAAAGATTGTTGCTATTGATTCAACAGCTCCTGCAGCGCCAAGTAAATGACCTGTCATTGATTTGGTAGAACTAATATTGAGTTTGTATGCGGCTTCGCCAAATACAGCTAAAATAGCTTTGGGTTCGGCAATATCTCCAAGAGGAGTGGATGTTCCATGAACGTTAATGTAATCAATATCCTCTGGTTTTAAACCAGCATCTTCTAATGAACGTAGCATGACGTTTCGAGCACCGAGACCTTCAGGATGAGGGGCGGTTAAGTGGTAAGCATCTGCGGTCATACCTCCGCCAACCATTTCGCAATAGATTTTTGCACCTCTTGCTTTAGCATGTTCTAGTTCTTCGAGAATAAGGCCTCCGCCACCTTCACCAATAACAAAACCATCACGGGTTGCATCGAAAGGACGTGAAGCTGTTTTATACTCATCGTTGTTGGTAGAGAGAGCCTGCATTGCGTTAAACCCTCCAATACCAATATCATTTGCAGATGCTTCAGAACCACCTGTAATAAATAGATCTGCCTTATTCAAACGAATAAGATTAAAAGCATCGATTAAAGCGTTGGTCGAAGAGGCACAAGCTGAAACGGTTGAATAGTTTGGTCCGCGGAAACCATACTTAATTGAAATATGTCCAGCGGCAATGTCGGCAATCATTTTAGGAATAAAGAAAGGACTAAATCGCGGAGTCCCATCACCCGCGAAGTAGCCTTTCAATTCTTCTGCCATCGTTTGTAATCCACCAATTCCTGAAGCCCAGACTACTCCTGCCCGATCTAAATCAATGGCTTTAAGATCAATTCCTGAATCTTTAATTGCCTCATCGGCAGCCACAAGGGCAAATTGAGCGTAAGGGTCGAGTTTTTTCGCCTCTTTACGATCGAAGTAATTTGAGGGATCGAAATTTTTTACATGACAAGCAAACTTAGTTTTAAATTTAGAAGCATCGAAACGGGTAATAAGTTCAGATCCGCTTACTCCTTGCTCAAGGTTGTTCCAAAATTCTTGGATATTATTTCCGATTGGATTTATTGTGCCAAGTCCTGTAACAACTACGCGCTTTAGTTCCATGTGCTTTTAAAGTAAGTTAATGCCTGTTTTAGTTTTTAGTTTTTTACTTGTTGTGGGTTTCGATGTACTTAACTGCGTCACCTACTGTGCCTATTTTTTCAGCTTCATCGTCTGGAATTGAAAGGTTAAATTCTTTCTCGAATTCCATGATTAGCTCTACGGTGTCGAGTGAATCGGCTCCCAAATCGTTTGTGAAGCTAGCTTCTGGGGTTACCTCATTTTCATCAACGCCAAGCTTATCTACGATAATAGCTTTAACTCTAGTTGCAATATCCGACATAGTGTTTAAAATTTGGTTAATAAATACATTTATGAAATTTTCGCAAAGAAAAGAACATTTAACCAGACAAAAAAGTTAAATGTCATTTTCTGGGGCAAAAGTAATTTTTTTGTTTCTATTTTTGATGCCGTAAAACACTTTTTTTATTTTTTATCTTTTATGAATTATACAAACAGTTAATAATGAAAAGAATAGCAATCTTCGCATCTGGCTCAGGTTCCAATGCTGAGAACATAATTAACCATCTTTTAGGGGTAGAAGTAGCAAAGGTAGTTATTATTTTATCGGAAAACATAAATGCATTTGTATTTGAAAGAGCCCGTAAACTCAATGTTCCATCGCATTTATTTACAATTGATGAACTTAATAATGGAAGCGTTTTATTGATTTTAAAGGAGTATAAGGTTGATTTTATTGTACTTGCGGGGTTTCTCAAGTTATTCCCAACGTCAATTATTGATAAATATCCCCAGAAAATTGTAAACATTCATCCCGCACTTTTGCCAAAATTTGGAGGTAAAGGGATGTATGGTTTTCGAGTCCATGATGCGGTAATAAAATTAGGCGAAAAGGAGAGTGGTATTACTATTCATTTTGTAAACCAAAATTACGATGATGGTAATATAATCTTTCAAGCAAAGTGTAAGGTATTAGAAAATGATACACCCGAAACACTAGCGAAAAGAATTCATGCCTTAGAATATAAATACTATCCAGAAATAATCATTAAACTTATAGAAGCCCTATAATCTACTTGCTGCTCTTCTCATCAAAGTTATAGGACAATCGGCTACTTTGCAAAACTTCCAATTGCTGCTTCGGGAAAAACAGGCACTAAGGGTAAACTGTCTAACTTAGTTTGTAACCCTTTTATAAAGGAGAGATATGCTTCCATTTTTTCTGATTTTATTGGTTCAACAGGTGGGGCTTTAACCTTTAATGGGTCAATGGATTGTCCATTCATCCAAAATCGCATATCAAGATGAGGGCCAGTTGCATACCCTGTTTGCCCTACATAACCAATTATCTGCCCCTGCTTTACTTTAACCCCATTTGCGATACCAGTTCCAAATTTTGAGAGGTGGTTGTATCCCGTTGTATAAACGCTATTATGCCTAATTTTAAGGTAATTACCAGCAGCTCCGTTGTACCCTTTTTCGATGATGTATCCATCGCCAATAGCCATTATTGGTGTACCAGCTGGTGCTGCATAATCAACGCCAGTATGAGGTCGATAAATTTTAAGGATGGGGTGAAAACGACTCCCTGAATATCTTGATGTTATACGTGAGAAATGGAGAGGGGCTTTTAGGAATGATTTACGTAAGGAGTTTCCCTTTTCATCCCAATAGCTAGCTGCTGAATCCTGAGAAAAACTGTAGGCATAAAAACGTTCACCACGATGCTCAAACCATGCTGCATAAATTGTTCCTATATCTATTGGTTTATTATCTACGTATAATTCATCGTATAGCACTTTAAATTTATCACCTTTCTGTAATCCGAAGAAATCCACGGTCCAAGCAAATATGTCGGACATGTTGAGTGCAAGGATAGGATTTAAGTTTCGTTGGTATATTGTTTCCCATAAGGAGCTGGAAATAGTGCCTTCGCTGAGTCGCCTAATGGAGGTAACTTGTTTATGGTCGTTCTGAATGGTAAGAGAGTCCTTAAAGTTGAAGATAACAAAATCAATCGAAGACTTTTCGTAAACTAGGTACATTAGTTTAGCAGGGCTATCCTGAGTTAGAAATGCTTTATATGTATTTCCTGCAATAACCTGTCTTAAATCGAATTTCTTATTGGTATAGTAAGGAAGTTTGCTGATAATCTCTGCTTTTGCATTTAAATCAACAAGCAAATTTCCAAGGGTTTGATTAGTTCTGATACGACCCTTAATTACTGTAAAAGAATCGATTGGAATTCCATACTCATATATTGGTTTAGATGTTATTTTTTCGATAAGCTGCTTTCTTTCTTTTGAAATTTTTGGGGTAAAAAGACTCCAAACAATTGTAATTGTCGCTATTAATAGAACGAAAATCAGGATAAAATAGTAATATCTGCGCTTCATTAAGTGCTTTAATTTAAGTTATTTATAATTTGAAAATATCATTTTTGTTATCTTCCTGTGAAGGAAGAATGCTACTAAAGTGCTTGGATTTTACTTATGATCTTATTCTTTCGAAGCCCTTACCAAATACTCCCATTACGCTAGCAGTAGAAATAAAAGCATCAGGGTCAATATTTTTAATCACTCTGTAAACATCGTTGGCTTCAAACTTTCGAACCATAGTGATAAGTACTTTCTGCTCTTCTTTGGTGTACCAACCTTTGCCATCAATTAGTGTAACGCCTCGCCCGAGTTCGTTGGTAATTCTATCCGCTATTTCATCATACTTTTTTGAGAAGATGAATATCTGAACCGATTGCTTACTACCTGACAGGACAGCGTCAATAGCATATGCAGTTACAGCCATAGCAACATAACCATATACAATAGTTTCGATACGATGAACTATTGTCATATCGAGGAGTACAAAGAAAGATGAACCGATAATAAATACATCACATGCTAAAATAACTCTACCGGGGCTAATGTTCCGATACTTATTAATAATCATAGCAACGATATCTGTACCACCAGTACTACCTCCCTGAGTAAATATTACGCCCAACCCAACACCGGCAAGCCCACCTCCAATAATTGCCGACAAGAACTTATCTTCAACAACAGGTTGTTTGATTATCGTTTGAAGTAATCCTAATAGAATAGCACCTGCGGTTACACCAATAATAGTTTTTATCCCAAAGTTTGCCCCGAGCATTTTAATGGCGATGAAAATCAACCCAACATTAATTAGGAAGTATGTGTAACCCATTGGGATGCCCGTTGCGTAGTATACAATTGCACCAATACCCGAAACACCTCCGCCTGTAATTTTATGGGGAAGTAGAAATGCTGTCCAGGATAAAGCGTATAGGAATAATCCAAACACAATTATCGTATAGGCACGGGCATTTTTAAGGATAAGTTTAGTGGTCATACCTTATTTAATTGATTGTTGATAGTTGACGGTTGATAGAGAAATCTATCAGCCGTCAATAAACAATAAATTTATAGTACAATATTAACGATCTTGTTCGATACTATAATTATCTTCCTTGGCTGTTTGCCTTCTAAGTATTTTAGCGTGTTTTCGTTTGCAAGAATTATCTTTTCAACATCTGCCTGAGATAGATTTAATGGGATATCCAGAGTAAACCTCGTTTTACCATTGAAGGAAACAGGGCAGGTAAATGTACTTTCAATAAGATATTCATCCCTGAGTTCTGGCCACTTTGTATCGAAAATGGTTTGTTTATGGCCTAGCAACGACCATAATTCCTCAGCGATATGTGGAGCGTAAGGGGCAATAATGATTGATAAAGGTTCAAGGATGACCCTTTTATTGCATTTTAAATCGGTTAGCTCATTAACGCAAACCATAAAGGTTGAAACCCCTGTATTGAAGCTAAATTTATCGATGTCATCGGATACCTTTTTAATGGTTTTGTGTAGAACTTTTAGTTCCTCTTTAGATGGTGCTTCGTCACTGATTTCGGGTTGATTGTTTTTATCGTGGTACAATCGCCAAAGACGACGGAAGAACTTGTGAACGCCATCAATCCCATTGGTATCCCATGGCTTGCTCTGCTCCAGCGGGCCAAGAAACATTTCGTACATACGAAGAGTATCGGCGCCGTACTTGTCAACAATCAAATCGGGGTTTACAACGTTCCACATGCTCTTACTCATCTTCTCGACAGCCCAACCGCAGATGTATTTACCATTCTCAAGAATGAAGTTGGCATCCTTGAATTCAGGTCTCCATTCACGGAATTTTTCGATGTCAAGCATGTCATTATCAACAATATTTACATCAACATGGATTTGGGTATATTCATATTGTTCCCGTAAATTGTATGATACATAGGTGTTGGTATTTTTAACACGATATATAAAATTTGATCGACCCTGAATCATTCCTTGGTTGACCAACTTCTTAAAGGGTTCATTTTTACAAACGTAACCTAAATCGAAAAGGAACTTATTCCAGAATCTGGAGTAGACCAAATGCCCAACGGCATGTTCTGTTCCCCCTATATAAAGGTCAACATTTTCCCAGTATTCATTGGCCTCTTTTGATACTAAACCCTTATCGTTATGTGGATCCATGTAACGATGATAATACGCCGACGATCCTGCAAAACCAGGCATGGTGCTCATTTCGTAGTGATAACCCTCTGGTGTATGCCAGCTTTTAGCACGACCAAGAGGAGGTTCACCCTTCTCAGTTGGAAGATACGCATCAACTTCGGGGAGTTCCAATGGTAGTTTATTTTCATCAACAGGGTAGGGAAGACCATCTTTGTAAAAGATTGGGAATGGTTCGCCCCAGTAACGTTGACGGCTAAAAATAGCATCGCGCAAGCGGAAATTAATCTTACGGCAACCAAGTCCGCGTGATTCGATAATATCGTTTATTTTTGAGATTGCTTCTTTAACCTCTAACCCGTTGATAACACCGCTATTAATTACAATACCGTCCTTTGCATCGTACGATTCATGCCAGGATACTGTTGATGATTGTTCTTCTCCTGGTTTAATCACTGTTTGTATCACAGGGAGATCGAATGTACGAGCAAATACAAAGTCACGACTATCGTGTGCAGGAACAGCCATAATGGCTCCAGTTCCATATCCTGCTAAAACGTACTCACTTATCCAGATAGGAATGCGTTCGTTGGTAAACGGATTAATGGCATAGCTACCCGAGAATTGGCCAGTAACCCTTTTGGTATCTGCAATTCGCTCACGCTCGGTACGGTTCTTTACCTCGTTAACGTAATTATCAACCGCATCACGATATTCAGGGGTGGTTAGTTCATTGGTTAACTCACTTTCAGGAGCAATTACCATAAAGGTTGCGCCATAGATTGTATCGGGACGAGTGGTGAATATTAGAACTTTCTTCTCTGAACCATCAATCTTAAAGTAAACCTCGGCACCCTCAGAGCGACCAATCCAGTTTCGCTGAATTTCCTTCAATGAATCGGACCATTCTAAAGCCTCTAAATCACTAAGCAGACGTTGAGCATAAGCAGAGATTCTAAGGCACCATTGTCTCATCTTACGCTGTTCAACAGGATGTCCTCCACGTACTGAAAAACCTTCCTTTACCTCATCGTTGGCAAGAACAGTACCCAGCGCAGGGCACCAGTTCACCATGATATCGGCAAGATAGGCTAAGCGATACGCAAGAAGAATTTCCTGCTGCTCTTTTTCGCTCATAGCCGCCCATTCAGATGATGAGAAGGAGCGAACATCGCTGCATGATGCGTTAATCGTTATGTTTCCATTTTTCTCGAATTCAGTAATGAGACTCTCAATGGGTTCTGCCTTCTGGGTAGTATTGTTATACCAGTGTTTGAACATCTGTATAAATGCCCATTGTGTCCATTTGTAATATTTGGGATCACAAGTGCGAACCTCACGATCCCAATCATAGTTAAATCCAATTTTATCGAGTTGTTCACGATAACGCTTTACGTTATTCTCTGTTGTAATTGCTGGATGCTGACCTGTTTGTATAGCATACTGCTCGGCTGGCAATCCAAAAGCATCGTACCCCATAGGGTGCAAAACGTTGAACCCCTGTAAGCGTTTGTGTCTTGAATAAATATCTGAGGCGATATACCCAAGTGGATGCCCAACGTGTAGCCCTGCTCCTGATGGGTAGGGAAACATATCGAGCACATAGTATTTTGGACGTGAATGGTCAATATCTACCTTGTAGGTCTTGTTAATCTTCCAGTACTCCTGCCATTTCTTCTCTATCTCATTGAAATTGTATTCCATAAAGCGTTGAATTTGTACATTTTAATTTCAGCTCGCAAAGATAATGTTTAATGTAGAATGTAGAATGAAAAATTAATAATGAAAAGAGAAAAGTTAGATAAGGGATTGTTAAAAGGAATTAGATGGAAAGATAGGAAGTTAGGCTGAATGAAAAAGAGATAAGAAATGAATTTGGTAAACAATTCTTTTTTCAATGTGAATATGATAGTATTTCTGGTTATTCTTTTCTTTTAACGAGATATCAATTTTTGTCTCAACACACCCAATTGTATTATCAATGAAATCAGTAATTACAAATGATTCGGATTCAGGTATCCCCGGATTTTTAAAAACGGGTTGTCCCAAAGTCGCTATTACTAAAAAAAGAGAGGCAGATATGAATAGTAAGATTCTCATAATAAATTTTAATTGATAAATATACTTTTTAAACTATTAAACAGCGGGATGGAGCTAATAAAATGGTAAATTGCTAACTGATTCTTAAACAATCTAATATTTACTAACCTATTAGCAGTCAGCATCTATGGAAAATAAGGTCGTAATTGTTATTAATCCAGGTTCAACATCCACTAAACTTTCATTATATAGTAGAAAAGGTGAAGTAAAATCAGAAACTATAAGACATACTCAGGAGGATCTTGATAAATTCAATTGTATTACAGATCAGCTTGATTATAGGTATACTTTCATAAAAACATGGTTAATGTGTGTCTTAAAAGATAATGATATTCAGGTTGTAGGTGTTGTTGGCAGAGGTGGCATTGTAAAACCGCTAGATGGGGGAACATATAGATTGTCCGAAGCATTTTTGAAGGATGCAAAAGATTGTACATATGGCGAACATGCATCAAACTTGGGGGGATTATTGGCAGATAGGTTAAAAGGAGAATTCTGCTTAAAAGATAGTTATACAGTAGATCCCAGTTCATGTGATAATTTGTGGCCAAAATCTAAAATATCGGGTGTTCCTGGAATTGTTCGAGATGGAAGAGGACACCCACTGAACATGAAAATGACTGCCCGAAAAATTGCAAAAAAACAGAATATTCCTTTTGAAGACACCTGTTATGTAATAGCACACCTAGGTGGCGGAATTTCTATTTCGTTGGTTGTTGCAGGTAGGCTTGTAGATATAAACGATGGCTTACTTGGAATGGGTCCTTTCACCCCAAACCGGTCAGGAGCATTACCCCTTCGGGGAGTGATGAAGCTCTGTTACACTAAGACTGAGAAAGAGGTTGAGACACTTCTTTCCAAGAATAGCGGATTCAAGGCCTACCTTGGAACAGAGGATGTTCGAGAGGTTATAAAAATGGTGGAAGAGGGGAATGATAAAGCAAATTTGATTTATGAAGCTTTTGTTTATCAAATAGCCAAAGAAATAGGTGCTTACTATGCTGCCTCAAAATGTAAGGCTCAAGCAATAATAATAACTGGAGGTATTGCATACAACGAAAAGTTTAATAGTGATTTACGTGATTATGTTGGAAATCTTACGGAATTCCATGTTTACCCTGGAGAAAATGAAATGGAGGCTTTAGCCGAAGGGATATTCAGAGTTATTGATGGGGAAGAGAAGGCGCAAGAGTATGATTAGATTTGGATATTGTGTGGAAATACTTGATTATTTTGAAAGATATTAACCTACAGGCGAATACATTGCAATGACCAAAAATATCACCATTAATCAAGGGTTTAGAGGTTGATAAATCTAAAATACTTATCAATGAGCAATTTTTAGATTTGCTAATCAATAAGTATTTTCTATCTTCGTTTGGGCTAAATTGGAGATTAATGCGATGTTTTACATTTTTCTCAATCAGTCAAGTGTCAGAAAATCAGACACCAAACAAATTCATGGCAAATATTAAAGGATTATTATGGAAGCAAACAACAAAAAATCTCTTGTAATTTCCTACTTAACATTACGGATAGTAGTTGGAGTGCTTGGTGTTACATTACCAATAATCTTAGTTCTTGGTTGTTTAATATTTCGCGAAGATGAGGTTATTCAACGTTCAATTAGTATGTATTACTATACTCACATGAGGAACGCATTAGTAGGAATTCTTTGTGCTGTTGCTTTATTTTTATTTGTGTATAAGGGGTATGATTATAAGGATGATATTGCTGGATATTTTGCTGGTATTTTTGCTTTGTTAGTCGCATTTTGCCCGGCTGAAAGTTCGTTTACTAGGATAATTCATTTAGTGTCAGCCGTACTATTTTTCTTAACACTAGCATATTTTTCACTTTTTTTATTTACAAAAGGATCTGATAATCCTTCAAAACAGAAATTATTAAGAAATAAAATCTATAAAATTTGTGGTTTTATAATACTTGGGTGTGTTTCACTATTGATTTTGTATTTTGTTTTACCCTTAAGTTTTAGAGATAAACTTTCCGATTATAAACCTTTATTTTGGTTGGAAGCCTTAGCATTATGGGCTTTTGGATTTTCATGGTTATTAAAGGGAAAATTCCTATTAAAGGATGAATAATTAATACCTTTCTCATTCTAAATTTGTTGTGAAATTGAGTATTGTTTAGATAAAGAATTAGTATTGGAAGGATGAGAAAAATATAGGATAAACCATTGTATTAGAAATATTTATTCTTAGTGGGCATATGTGTATTTTTCCTTTGCAAATTTTGCAACAATTCATAGTAAAATCTAAACTGATATTTGAAAAAAAAGGGCACCAAATAAATTTATCTTATATGAGTATCCGTTTAGATTACTATTTCGACAAACAAACTTAATGGTCATTCCGGGCGAAGTCCCGGAATCTGAATATAAAAAGGGGATTCCTGCATTCGCAGGAACCGAGCGTATTTTGCGAGTTCGCCGTAAGGCAATGACAGCAAAAAGATTTGATTTTGTCATTTAAGCGGATACACATTTTATCTTAATTCAAACGAATAAATAATTCTTTTTAGTTTCTTTGGTGATGAGATTGCAAATCATTTCATTTTTAACAAGATCGATATAATTGTAACATAGCGCGAAAGAGTTTGCGGAATTCTTTTTCCAATTTATTAATGAATAAAGCATCAAGAGTTGATTTAACCATGAAATTAAACTCTTTAAGGGTATTCGTATAATTGAAATTTGTTATTTATTACATTATCAAAATGATACGAAGCAAAACTCAAAATATTATCTTTCAATTCTTACTACTTGTATTACTCTTTTTTCTGGGCGTATCATTCGTAGCTTTTCGGATTTACGATAAGAAACAACGACTTTTCATCCAATCAAAACACGAGCAAGTTAAAAAGAGCATTTATATTGCATGCTCTCTAGAATCCAAACAGCTTCGTCAGATAATATTAGACTACACAAGGAGGAATGATTTTGTAAGTTTTATCGAGAAAATGGACTTGGGGTGGGCTAAGTTAAATTTAGAGCCCCTTATTTCAAATCATTCCGTTGATGCTGTTTGGGTTTACGACACAAGATATACCAATAAATACTTTAATAGCCAAGATATATACAATAAACTTAAGGCCTGTGATTTTGAAAAATGTATTTTTGATTCACTTAATAATGAGAAATTTATAAATTATTATCTTCAGACCTCGTATGGAGTACTTGAAGTATTTGGTGCAACAATTTATCCATCAACAGATTCTAAAAAAACATCAAAGCCTAAAGGATATTTTTTTATTGCTCAACTTATAGACAAAAACTTGCTTAATAACATAGCTCAAGTAACAGAAACTCAAATAAGTTTAGTCGATGATTCCCTGACTGATAGACGGGAAAGACATAAGATTGTGGTTAATATCCCATTCAAAACACCAGATAAGAAAGTCGTTAAATTTCTTCGAGGTGAAAAATACTTGGATTTCATTAATGAGTACAATAAATTTTCGTTAGAGTTGATAGTATTATTTTATTTATCATCAATGGTTATTTTCATTTCCTTATTATTAGTAACATCAAGGTGGGTTATTAGACCCCTAAAAATAGTAGAGAGAATTTTAGAAACATATGATATAAAAAAGACTGATGCCTTAAATAAGTTTGGGAGTGAATTTAAAGAGATTGGGCAATTAATATCCTCTTATATTTCACAAAAAAATTCATTGGAAATTCTTAAGGATAAAGCGGAGGAGTCCGATAGACTTAAATCGGCGTTCATGGCGAATATATCACATGAAATAAGAACACCTCTTAACGGCGTTTTGGGTTTTTCAGAATTACTTTGTAAAACGAATCCTTCAGAAGAAATTGCGGATAGTTACCGGAAGATTATTAAAAGTTGTTCAAACGATCTAATGCGATTGGTAAGTGATATCCTTGATTATTCAAAAATAGAATCAGGACAGTTAATTCTCATTAATGATGCTTTTAACGTTGAATATTTGTTGATTGAGCTAACAAATCATTACGATAATAATATAATATCTCTTTCTCAAAAGGGGGTAAATTTGATTTTTAAAAACGCAGGAGGTTCTCTTGAAATAAATGTAGACAAACATCGATTAAAACAGATTTTGATAAACCTTATTAATAATGCTATAAAGTTTACCGAAAAGGGGACAATAGAGGTGAATTATTATTATGAAAACCAACAATTAGTTTTCTATGTTAGGGATTCAGGCATAGGAATATCACAAGAGCAACTGCAAATTATTTTTGAACGATTTTGGCAAGCAGCACCCCCGAAATCAAAGATCTATGGAGGAACAGGATTGGGTCTAACTTTATGCAAGGGGTTGGTAACGCTGATGAGGGGAGATATTTATGTAGAGTCCATTTTGGGTATTGGATCAACATTTGTTGTTAAACTTCCAGTTGAAGTGATTCAGAGAGAAAAGATTAATGAGAAAGACACACTACAACAAATATTATAGCAGTTGTTAGCCCAAAAATTTCTTATTCAAAAATTCCTGAAACTGATCTTTATAGCTATCGGCGATAGGGATATACACTGAACCAAAGACAATACGATTCCTCTCAATTTTTACTATTTGTTCTAGATTTACAATAAAAGATCGGTGAATCCTCATGAATTGTTTTGGTGAAAGTTCTTCCTCTAGTTTCTTAAGGCTCATCAAAGAGAGAATGGGTTTGGTCTGATCGTTTACATAAATCTTAACATAATCTTTTAGTCCTTCGATGTATAAGATGCTATTCAGTTCGACTTTAATAAGTTTATACTCCGATTTCACGAAAATGGAAGTACTTGGAAGTATCCCAGTATTTTTGTCGCTACTGTTTTGTTCCAAAAGGCTGAACCATGTTAATGCCTTATTCGCTGCTTTTAGAAATTCCTGATAGTTAATGGGCTTTACAAGATAATCGAGGGCATCAACTTTAAAGCCCTCCAGAGCATACTGGCTATAAGCCGTTGTAAAAATAACTTTAGGTCCATTATGTAATAGTTTGGAAAGTTCAATTCCAGATAAACCAGGCATTTGGATATCAAGAAAGATTAAATCAATCTTTTCATTTTGGAGGGCATCTATAGCTTGAAAAGGGGAATTAAATTTATTAATTAAATCAAGAAACGGGGTTTTAAGTACGTAATCTTCAATTAGATTTAATGCAAGAGGTTCGTCATCCACAATTAAGCAGCGTATTTTTCTCATAATTGTAGGATTACTTTAACATGGAAATGTTTGGATTCATAGCCATAAACAAAATTATGCTTTTCTGGGTATATAAGAGCAAGTCTTTTCCTAAGATTTTCGAGACCAATTCCTGTTTCTTCAAGACTATCTATTTTTTGATGGTAGTCGGTATTAAGTATCTCGAATACAAGTATTTGATTGTGTTCTACCATTGTTATCTTGATAAATGAATTTTCAATTGGACTAACACCGTGCTTGAAAGAGTTTTCTACCAGAGAGATGAATAAAAGGGGGGCAATTCTGGTAGATGGGTTGTCAATAGTAAAATTCGTCTCAATGTTTACATTTGGTGTCATTCTAATCTTCATCAGAGCAATATAGTTTTTTAAAAACTCCACCTCTTCTGATAAGGGAACTGTTTCCTCATTGGTTTCGTAAAGATGATAGCGCATAAGTTTAGCCAACCCGTGAACAGATTCCTGAGCTTTTTCTGGAGAAACTTTAATAAGTGAGTAGATGTTATTGAGAGTATTAAAAAAGAAATGGGGATTTAGCTGCATCTTTAAATTGCTCAGTTTAGATTTTAGATTTTCATTCTCTAGAATTTTCCGCTCATTTTCGGATTTAAACCATCTACTAGTGGTTCGTATAGCAACACTTATACTAATAACAAATATAAAAGAGAAGTTATGCAAACCAATAACAAACCCATTTGGAGGTTGAGGAAATCTTTTATTCATTGGCATAGGTTGAAAAGAGTGCCTCAGCATATCGGAGATGTAAGAAAATATAACAATCAATAGAATATTAGTTAAAAAGAACCACAAGAGTTTCTTTTTGAACAGGAAGTTATTGATTAGAATAAAATAGTTTAAATAGAAAAGAAATAGAGAAAAACTCATAGGTACCCAAATTAAAAAGTAGGAAATAGTCTCCCTTAGAGGTTCATTTGACGGAGGCCTATTGAAGGCAAAAATAATTGGGGCAGCAAACCAAAAACCCCATACCAGCGCATGCAGGGCTATGTTTACCAACATTTTTGATTTTGAATTGAGGTTTAACATTTAAATTTGTGTTAGGGTGGTTTTAATTTTATTTGCTATCTATCGTCTAATCGTTCATGTCTGCTATTTCTATTGGATCAACTCCCTCTATTCTTTCTGTCTTCCATAAACTTTTGTTTAATCTTAAATTGATCATCCGTAATTTTTTTAAATCTCTTTTAATTTACATTTTTGTCATAAAAGGACGATTTATGGACTCTTCTTCTTTCTTCATAACATTAAAAAACGTGAGTTCGATGTAAATATAATATATTGATTCTCAGTTCACCATTAGATTGTTGCTTTGTCATGCTGAACGGAGTGAAATCCGAAGGATTCGCTGAAAGCAACCATCTATTTTATAAGTAATTAGACTCTTCGCTTTGCTCAGGATGACATCTTACATCGAACTGACATTAAAAACGTATTCATCCCTGGGATATTGATTAATCAGAGACTTCAACTCTAATTGTATCGGAGTTTATTCCTGTAAATATGCCTAAACCTCCCTCAATATTAGTTGGTAGGGTAGTAAGGTTTAATGATGAACTTCCATTGTTTTCGTAAAGCGATACATATTCTGGATTCAGGTTAAAAAGAATTATCTGATGAGTTCCATAGTAGTTGAAACTGCGCATATTAAGTTCGTAGGAGTTTGTTTGAAGAGGTTCATTACGGAAAACCCGTTTAAGATCAAACATGGTGCTATCGAAAATTGCAACGGGCTTTTTTTCAATATTTTCAACAACAACAAGAAAATATCTACTATCGAGGTTAGACCATGTTAGTTTTATTGGATCTGGAAAGGATGGTGGAGTTCCTGTACCTGGACTAAATGTAGCAATGGTGATTGATGTTGCCGAAGCCCTATAATTTTTAGGTTTTTCGGGGATGGTTGTTTCCGAGGTTATTAACTTTCCTTTATAGTCAAAGTTCATACTATATTTTTCATTTGCTCTCATAATTAGGGTATTACTTTCATATATTCCAGAACCTTTATCAATCATAATCTCCGAAATATCATTATTAGTGAGAGTAATTTCTAACTCTTCAATTGGCATTTCAGAACTATCATTCGTTGCATATGTAATTTCTTTGGATACGCTAATCCTTGCTTTTTGATCTGCATTTAGGTAGCCCTCAACAATAACTTTGTCGGAGTTGGTGTATTGCTGTTCTACCTTTTGGCATGATATAAAGGACATTAATATGGTGACTGCTAGAAGTGCTTTTAAAGTTTTCATATTGTGTATTTTATCGAAATTTGATATTTAGACTGATATTCGGTGTGATTCCCAGAAACTTCACAGGCGTTTTAATAATTTGGTTTTCAATTATCTCGTATTCATTATACCAAATATTGCTACGGTTATAAAGATTGAAAACTGAAAAACCTAGGGTACATGGCGAATCGGGGCCGAGAATAAAATTATACGAGGCAGACACATCAAGTCGATGGTATGCTGGTAGCCGCATTCCATTTTTTACTGTAACATTGATATAATCGCGGGTTGTTCCATCAAGAAGTGTAAGCTGATATCCCCCTTCGGGTGCTGTATAGGGTTTCCCTGTGGCGAATATCCAAGTGGCTGAAAAGTCCCATTTACGCCATTTATATGAATTAACTAACTTAAATTCATGCGATACATCGTTAGACGCATAGAAATAGTAATTGCCATAGTTATTGAACTTATTTATAACACGACCAATTGTATAACCTATCCAGCCCGTGTAATCACCATATTTTTTTTGGAAAAGAAAATCAATACCTTCGGCAACGCCTGATCCAATTTGGTAATTCTCCTCATAGGAAACGTTTTGACGCATAGTTTCAAAACGAAGAGAATATTCTGAAAGGCTACTCAATGATTTATAGTAACCCTCAACATCAATTAAAAAATCTTTTGTTTCGTAGGAAAATCCTGCAATAAAATGATTCGATGAGCTTACAGGTAGTTTTTCTCCATCAGCTAAGGCCCAAAAATCGCGACTTCCCTGAAGAATATCTTCACGCACTACTCTTTTAGCGAATTGATAATATCTACCAATAGAAGACTTAAGTTTTAACCTTGAATTGAGTTGATAGGAGGCACCGATTCTTGGCTCAATATAACTTTTGCTAGTATTAGTAAAATAGTTATATCTCAAGCCAGTGGTTACATTTAATTTCTCATTCAGAAAATTCATTTTATCCTGAAGATAGCCGGATAATGTTGCACCATTTGTTTTGCGGTCAATAATTTTTAATGTGTCATTTTGAGAGTATGAATAATTAATAGAGTTGAAAATTGACTGAGCACCAAACTCAAGTTTGTGTTTGTTTGTTAGTTTATATTCAAAATCTACTTTAGCGGTATAATCTAGAAGATTGTTATTTTCGAGAACCCCACGATTAATGGTTTGAGTATTTCCGTCCTCATCAACATAACTACCACCAGTTGATCGATCACGTTTACTGAAATAGTTTGAAAAGCTTAAAAGAGCATTTGTGAAAAACTTATCATTCCAGTTCTTCGACCATTTTAATGATGATCCTGTATTTCCCCAGTATGTTAAATCGGTTGATTTCATGCTAAAATCATGAATTCCGCCTCCACCTCCTGGACCTCCACCTGGACCACCCTCAGGCCCCCTAGGTTTAATAGAGTTATCTAAATCATCTGCTCCATTGTAAAAGCTGAATGAGATATTTTCGTTCTCGCTAATTCGGTGTGTAAATTTTGCATTAATATCGTAAAAATATGATTTTAGATTATTATTGTCTTGTCCTGGAGGCTCTTGAGAATTTGTATTATCCGATTGAGTGTTAAATTGATTAAAAATTTTATTGTAAACAGGACTCTGCCAGCTTCGTCGAAATGAAACAATTACTGAGGATTTTTCACCAATGGGAGATTCTGTAAAAGCATTCATCGATAGCATTCCAATATCCACGCAAGCATTAAATCTTTTGCGATCACCCTCTTTTCCAGTGATCTCAACAACACTTGAAAGTCTACCACCAAATTTTGCATCGAAACCCCCTTTGTAAAGTTGTACGTCTTTAATAGCATTTGAGTTAAATGAGCTGAAGAACCCAAAAAGGTGTTCGACATTATAAACTGTAAAGCCATCATAAAGAACAAGTGATTGATCTGGGGTTCCTCCACGTACATATAATCCTGATGAATTCTCATTGGCCGCACTTATACCCGGCATTAGTTGGAAAGATCTGAGTATGTCTTTTTCACCAAGATTGGGTAATGTATTAAGTTTTAAGGGTGTAAGTTTAATCATACTTGTTTTTTCGTTGGCTTCAAGGATATCCTGCTTTTGCCCCGTTACAACCACCTCTTTGATCTCTTGAGATGCGACGTTTAGTTCAATTAGCAGGTTATTGATTGGAGATTCGGGGGTTAGGTAAAGGGTTTGCTTTTCGTACCCTATGTAGCTACAAATTAGAGTTACCGTATCGCAGGGTACATTTACCAAGGTAAAATGCCCATCTACGTTAGTTGCTCCGCCTATTGTAGTCCCTTTTACTGCGATGTTAACAAAGGGGAGCGTTTCCCTTGTTGAATTGTCGATAATTTTGCCGGATAGGGTAATATTGTACCGTTTGGGTTTACCCCTATAACTCTTTACCCCATCGAGTTTCTTAAGATTTTGATTTTCCCATCGCTCTATAATGTGTATTACCTTATCATTGCTGGTATAATATTTTAGTTTATTTGTGCGACAGATTTTATCTAAGAACTCTTCCAGCGATTGTTGAAAAGGACGTTCTTCAATGTTTATAGAATTAGCCAACTCCTTATCAAAAGAGAAAACGATTCCATGTTTCTGGCTAATCCTATTAAGAACACTCTCGAGAGTTCCAAAATAGAGCCCATCAATTTTAATATTGGCAGGTGCTTGGGAGTAAACAAAATTTTCCGAAAAAAGAAAAAGTAGGATTACGAGTTTTTTCATGCTCACCTTATGTGTCAAGTTATTATTTATTCTGGATTTTATAGGATGAGCAAATATCAAGTGACATATATCAAAAAAGAAAAAAGATAGACCTTGGGGTCTATTTCATCGATAGTCCTGTTTGTTTTATCTATTAATGATTAGTGTTAAAAATGTTGGATATGTGTTTTAACTTAGATTACATATTGGAAGGAAGAATTGAATTTGAAAAAATTCTGTAATCCGCATTGGAAAATGGCCACAACGTTTTTAGGTTTTAAAAACATTTAATACAAAAGTTTAAAGCAGCAAATTTGCTGCTTTAAACAAGTTTTTACCAATCAATATTTTTTTTGCTTAACCTCATTTTTACAGAAACAGTCTATTTAACTAGTTTTAAGAGTTCTTCAACAGCTTTCTCCAATTGTTGATCTCTGCCCTTGCTAATTATCAAAGGTTCATTCTTAATAACAAAATCGGGTACTGTTTCTAAGTTTTCCAGCCACTGACCCTTACTATTTTTTGTACTAACAGGAATTACACCCCAACGGGTGGCACCATCCTGTAAACCTTCCCATCCAGCAAAGCTGCAAGTACCAGGGGTTGGCATTCCAATAGTTTTGCCAATCCCTAAGTCCTGATAGCCGCATGCAAAACAATGTCCATCGCTGTAATTTGCTTCGTTAAACATAGCCACAGTGGGTTTTGTCCAACGGAAAGAGGGTTCGTAACCAAGTGAACGTTTTTCATTCCCATAAACTAAAAACTTATTACCAGTAAAGAACATTGCTAAATCAGAAACAAGGTCACCACCGCCGTTGAAACGGGTGTCGACAATAACACCTTTTCGGTCGTGGAATTTGCCCATCATCTCCTCATAGATATCACGATATGGCCCATCGCTCATACCCGGAATATGCACGTACCCTAACTGTCCGTTGCTAATTTTATCAACTTCCTCCTCGTTCTTTTTTACCCATCGTTTATAGAGCAAACCGTTCTCTTCATCAAGTGAAATTGGTTTAACAGATATTTGTTGCCTTGTGTTGGTTGTAGGATCGAGAACTTGTAGCAGAGTATACTTATCAACTTTGCGGTTAAGGAACATTGCGACATCCTTGTTGGTAGAAATTGTTTCACCATCAATCTGTTCGATTATCATTCCAGGGCTAACCTTTATATTCGATTTATCGAGAGCCCCCCCCTGAATTACCTCGGTAATTTTAATACCATCGCCGATAAAATCATAATCCATAAATATACCAAGAGATGCGGTTGCGTCACCGTCAGGATTTCTTGAGTTATACCTTGCCCCAGAATGGGAGCTGTTGAGTTCACCCAGCATTTCCGAAAGCAAATCGGCAAACTCATAACCATTACCTATACTTGGAAGATATTTCATGTAATCGCTGCGAAGTTCATCCCAGTTGGCTCCATGGAAGAATGATGTGTAGAAGCCTGTTTTGGTGCGTTGCCAAACATGATCGAACATATATTTCATTTCGGCAGCCATATCCAGTTTCATCTCCCCTTTTATCACAATCGATTCACGCTTTCCTTTATCAACATTGATTTTCGAAATTTTTCCATCGGCAAGAAGGAATAGGTTCTTCATATCCTTATCCCATTTAAGTTGACCATTGTTGGCATCAAGTTGAATTTCCATTTTGGCTTCCTTTGTGCGAAGGTTTGTACTCCACAGGTTTAAACCTTTTTCGAAACTCGATAGGTAGTATAAAGTTTCTCCATCCTTTGATAGCACTGCATCACCAAGTGATGATGAGTTTATGGTCAATCTTGTTTTACGTTCTCGAATATTATCCCAATCGAATTTTAAAATGCTATCCTTTTTAACCTCGTCAGTTTTATTATCTTTTTTGTCCTTCTTATCTTTTGATTCATCTTTATTTTTCTTCTCTTTTTCCTTTTGCTTTTCTTCAATTGCTTTAAGAAGATCATAGTCCTCTTTGCTTAGGTTAAAACGATCCCAAGCATTTTTAGTAAAGAACATGCTGTATACGTCGGCTTGCCTTTCACCGCTGTTGGCATAGCTTCTCATCCCATCGCGATTACTGAACCAAAGCATTTGTTTGCCTTCATTAACCCATTTGGGGCGGAAATCGTTATAACCGCTTTGGGTTAAATTTATCATTTTACTCTTTCCATCGGCTGCTATGATTACAGCTTCTCCATTGGCCATTACTGGATAATATTCTACCAAAAGCCATTTACTATCGGGGCTCCATGTAAAATACTGGTCACCATCTGCCATGTAAAATAATTCATTGGGTGTTAGTATGGTTCGGGTTTGTTTGCTAATAATGTTATAAATCACAAGCGAAGTGTGATTTTCAATATAAGCCACCTCTTTCCCATCTGGTGAGTATTGGGGTTCATAGCAATTATTTTCGCTATTAAAAAGAGGTTCTTCTTTTAGCACTGTTGAAGCGTAGAAGTAAGGTTCTTCCTTGCGTGTTTTTTTAGTTTGATAGATTTGCCATTTCCCATTTCGTTCGCTAGCATAAAGAATTGATTCTCCATCGGGCGAAAAACTTACAAATCGCTCTTGTTCTGGGGTGTTGGTGATTCTTTTAGTTATCCCTCCTTCAACGGATGAAACGAAAACCTCGCCTCTAACAACAAAAACGACCTCTTTCCCATTTGGTGAAATATCCATTTCCTTTGCGCTTCCATTGATTGATAGGAACAAATCGTTGTTACGCTTATCCTCGGTACGAATTGTTACAGATACTTTTTTCGGTTCACTGCCTGATGTCAATGTATATAATTCACCATCGTAACCAAAACATAGCGTTCCGCTATTACTAATGCTTAGAAAACGAACAGGAAATTTTTTTAAATTCGTAATCTGCTGCTTTTGCTGAGGATTATCTAAGTTGAGCTTATGCACATTAAAATTTCCACTTTCCTCGCTTAAATAATATATACTTTTATCGTTATCGGCAAAAACTGGATTTCGATCTTCCCCTTTAAAATTCGTAATCATCTTTTGATCCCCAGTTTTACTATTGTATAGCCAAATATCACGGGTAATAGATGATGTATGATGTTTACGGAACTCATTTTCACCCCCCTTCTTGTCGTGATAAACCATGAGTTGACCATCCTTGCTAACCTGAACGGCTTCGGCTGGAAATGTCCAAACCATGCTTACTCGACCACCATTTACTGGCACATTGTATAACTCTGGTTGTGAATTTATTGGGAACTGCCTATGGCTAGCTAAATCCTGGCGCTGTCCACCAAATATTACCGATTTATCATCGGCACTGAAGGAGTATGGATATTCATTTCTAGAATGAAAAGTTAATCGTCTTGGTTCACCGCCTTCTGAGTTTACAACGAATATATCGAAGTTCCCATATCGATCCGATGCAAAAGCAATGGACTTGCCATCATGGCTCCATACGGGCATGTAATCGTATGCCTCGTTGAAAGTAATTGCTTTTGCAGTGCCTCCTACTGATGGTACGGTATAGATATCCCCCTTGTATGTAAAAGCGATTGTTTGCCCATCGGGAGAAATTGCTGAATATCGTAACCAATTTGGATTATTTTGTCCTAGTATTTGGGTTACTCCCCAAAAGAGGAATAATGTTAGATTTATTAATTGTTTCATAAATTGTTATTTGTAGTTAATAGTTGCTTTTATTGAATACTCTTTATCAATATGTTTTTGTATTTTAATCCTATGACTCATATATTGATAAATAGTTTAGTTCATAATCTATTTTTCCCAATCCTTAACCGCATCCTTGTAGTTGTTTGTAAATCCATGATGTGCTGTAAAAATATATTCAGCATTTTCGAAGTTGGTTAGTTTGCTAATAGACTTTAAAGCAGTTTTAGTATCCATATTAAAAAACTTATTAAATCCGCCTATTTTTCCATCATTTAGACTTAAAGCATCACCTGTAAATAGATATTTATCGTTTATTAGATAGCACATTGAACCGGGTGTATGACCAGGGACAAGAATACCTTTAATCTTTAGATTTAACAGATTTATTACCTGATTGTCATCTAAAACGTTGTACGGTCTATCCAACTTGCTATTCTTGAAGAATAAAAACCTAGATTTTTTTCCAGTAACCATTTGTTCTTCCTGCTTTGATATGTAGATTGATGCTTTTGGGAATAAACTTATTGCTTTAACATGATCGTTATCGGTATGTGTAAGTAGGATTGCTACTACATCATCTGGGGAAATTTTAAGTTTGATAAGACCTTCCTTTATACCTTCAATGGTGTTTCCGCCATCAATTGCAACGTATCCATTGCCACTTCTAATTAAATATATATTTACAAATGAATCCTTAATAGCATATATGCTATCAGTAATTTGACCTGTTTCAGTAGGCGACATCTTTTTAACCTCTGAAGATGCTTTAATTCCGTACCATACAAAAAGGATAACAATTAAAGCGATTACAATACCTATAACCCAAAGGGTTCTTTTTATTATTTTTTTCATCCGAATAAAATTTACGTTAAGTATATAATTGGTTGTCTGGCTACATTCTTTAGAGTAATAACTATTTACAATGATGGAACACCCATATTTTGTTTATCCGCATTTGTGTTAACAGTTTAACATGGGTGTTTCATAGAAGTAGATTATTTACATTTTTACAACTTTATAACAAAGTTAATAAAATAAAAAGCACAGTGCATAAAACCGTGTTTTGTGAAATTAAAACTTTCTTTGTTGAAATGTAATTCACGCAAGTATTTGATTACGCTAGATTTGGATGTATCTGTTTTTATTTAAAATAAATTTAGCCATATCACTAGCCCAAGCCAGTTGACTCTTCCATATTTTAGAGTGCTGTAGGGGAGTTGACCAGAATAGTATTCAAGCCAAATCCTAACCAGCGATTCAGATTTTCGGTTAAAGCTAACACCCAAGGCTGTTCTTAAATCTGGGTTAAATTCATTTTCGGCAAATATTTTAATGCTGATTGAGGTAAATAGGTTAACGGGTTTTGATTTTCCAAAATCCCAAAGACCACCCCCTTGAACCGATAAACGCTCCCTGAAAACATATTTTGTATAAACCTCACCAATTCCTGCATACCAGTAACCATTCGATATTAATCTCAAATATGTTAAATCCGCCTGCTCGTAATTATCTGATTTGTCGTTTGGTATGGTATCATTGTGGCGTAACATATAATCATCGCCAAGATGCGATGAAACATGGAATAACCTAAATCGTAAAACATGTTTATTTTTCTGAACACTAATATCACCGCTAAGCTTATAATCATTGTTGAGCAACCCTGCAAGGTAGGAACCATTATCCTTTTTTATAAGATCGAACTGGGTAAAAGTAGCAGCACCAAAATTCAACTCCCATAATATTGATTTTCCATGTTTTACAACAACTGGCTTAGTAAAGCCAAAATTCACCAGAGAGTATAAACTTTCACTATTTCCTTTTCGCGATAATATGTATGAACCACCACTAATTTGACACTCCAACGGATCGAGGAATACAGAAGGGAATACCCTATTCCTCGGGAAAAATATTAGAGTTGAGTCCTTGATCGAATTAGCATTTGATGTTGGAATAATACTCAAGCACAGAAAAACAAATAGGAAAATTCGTTTCATGCTGTTCAATGCTATTTCCTTTTTATATAAAAATATTCGAGAGTATAAAGGAGTGCTATAAATAGTAATGGAATAGAGAGGATTAGAAAACTGGTTGCATTATTATACGTTTTAAAATAAAACGTTATGGCAATGAATAGCAGAGTAAACAGGAAAGAACCCCAAAATGATTTCTTCCAAGTAATTATGGCAATAATAAGAATAGATATCGAAGGAATAGTATGGATAGTGAATCCAATCATTTTTTTCCCAAATGGTGCTGGCATACTAAAAACATCGAAAGCAAACACACTAAGGAAAATGGCAATTGAAATTGCAATTAAACGGGGTAACCAGAAGAGTACTGTTTTCATTATTCTAATATTTTCGGGAAAGGTAATATTATCTTAAATTCATGTCAAATCAGAGGTATAATTTTTCAGGCTTAAGGTATATTTTTCATACAATTGTGAACTAAGCGTTGAAAACAATCATTGCACAGATTAATGGGGCTGTCTGAAAAGTCAAAATTAGATCTCGCAAAGCTCACAAAGAAAAAACGCAAAGATCGCAAAGTGTTGAAATAATGAATATTATACTTTGCGATCTTTGCGAAAACTTGGCGTTCTTTGCGTGAAAAAATTCTTTTTAGATAACCTCTGAAGGAAAAGGGGTGTTGGACTTTAGCCCAATATCAATATTCGCATATAACACCAGCAATATTTTTCAAATTATTTTTTGAATTACAAACCGATAACTTTGGCTGTGGAACGTGCAGTACAATTATTAGCAATTATCGCATTTTGCGATATCAAAATAAAAAAACCATTTCATCCTCAACAAAAACTATACTTCCCTTATTGGAAATGCTATTCCTAATGTTCAATAAATTGGCATTCTTCCAGTTAGGATTGGTATGTATTAAACCAACCTTCTCAATCCGAAACCTGCTTTGCAAATCAACAATATCTTGAAGGGATGTATGATCCATACTATTTACATTTACCATCGACCAGCAATCATGAAGAAGCAGTTTGACATTTTTTGCTGCCTGAAATGTTCCCTCATTTAATGCCGTATCCGTTGCATAATGAACATAGTTTCCAACCGTAATTCCATACGATTTTCCTGTATGAATTTGCTCCGTGATATTTATTTTGATATTTCCAATAAAGAATCCATTTAAATCATAATCAGCAAAATTAACTCTCTTCCCAATGCTCTCAACAGAAATAAAATACGGGGGCGATAAGAATGTTGTAATAATATCTTTACACGCCCTATTTACTAAATTATTTCCTGGGCCATAAACATTAATAATCTTCTCCTTTGCCCAATTACCAATATAGCATAGACCAATAATATGATCGAGATGATAGTGACTATAGATAATATGAATCTCCTCATACTTATTTAATAGCTCTACATATCCCCCTAACCTTGATATTCCAGTACCTGTATCAAGAATTATTAGCGATTCACCTGTATCAATCAAAAAGCAAGAGGTTTCCTTTGCCGATGTAGGGATCCATCCACCACTTCCTAATGCAATAATTTTCATAAGTCTTTAGCTAATTTTTGATTTACCTTTCACAAAAAGGTCGATTTTCTCTCCCACTATGAAACTTAACGCACTCAGCGCAATTTGTCTTTCTTGGGCATTTTAAGTTTGTACATAGGCAATCTTTTTGACCATCTATCAAATTCATTATCCCCTTGTTTATTGAATCATCAATAACTTTGGTTTTTTCCATTGTTTGGTGTTTAGTAAAGTAATGGATGTCGCTAAGCTAGGAATTAATTCTATATGAGTATCCGTTTAGATTACTATTTCGATAAACAAACCTAACGGTCATTCCGGGCGAAGTCCCGGAATCTGGGTGTAAAAAGGGGATTCCTGCATTCGCAGGAATGACAGCAAAGCGGATACACATTTAATTCAATATCTGCAAATCATGCCCTATGGCCACTTAACGGCTATTGTAGGTCAATTATTTATCTTGATTGGAAATCACAATATTCTCACTCTTTATCAATATTCTGTCTTTATCATAAAGAAGTTTTTGATAGTACTTATTGTCAATTAATATCTCCTCGGCAACAACCTTCAATTCATCCTTATGATTTAAAATAGATTCGCAATACTTGATAAATGTTTTATTGTCGTTTATTTTCACAATTTTGAGTATTACAACTTTATCTTGGGATGATATTCTAAAGTATTTAATCACTTCTTTTTTAGCACCACTTTTATAATACTTGATTTTATGTTTAGAGATAATTTTCCCAGAATCAAGTGTTGAAATTATCTTTTCTTTCCTATTGGATAAATAGTTTTTATAACTCATTTTATAAACATTTAACTCTTTATCCTCTATTTTTTTAACCTTCACAAAAAAGTCTTTAATCGAATCACTGCCTTGTGAGTATGAAGTAAGAACTATCAAATTAATGAATAAGAGAAACAGGTAAAATTTGTGTTTTTTCATAATAATTATAGTTATTGGTTATTACTTAAAATTAGTAAAAAAATTAAAATAAATATGATTGATAAAATTAATATCCAATTACCACTTCCAGCCTTTTTGAGTTTTTTCATTTTTATTGTCTCTTCATCTGTTGATGAAACAATTTTTTCAACCTTCCTTTTTGAATGTTTTAAAAAAAAGTAATTTCCAAAATAACCTAAAATTGTTCCATAAACTAATAACCAAAGAACTCTTAGTGATATTTCAATGTCTGGTGAATCTCCAAGTCTATTTACTAGGAATTCCTCAATTTTTGATTCTACAAATGCAACTCCTATAATAATCAATGAGAGAATATAAAGTCGTCGATATAAAACCCAAAATATTCCAAAGAAAAAGGCTCCGATATTAAATGAGAATCTCTTTCCATTTTCAAGATCAATAAGTTTTGGTATAAAGTAGCCCTTTCTTTTCCCAAAATAAATTTCGAAATATTCAATCTTCACATCTCCAATATTTTCGTTTTTCGCTTCTTCAATTTCCATATTATTGGTCATTGGTTCAGGTGATGTTTGTCAAGAGTTAAATATGGTGCATTTTGTCCCATATCATTTTTATATGTCCCAAAAATAAAGTTTTTGGGACATATAAGAAGTTATATGAGATTTTTTAATGGATTGAGGTTAACGGTTGGCGGTATTAAACGTTGGAGATTTCGAAACTACGTTCCTATCAACCGTTACAGACTTTGATGCGAACTGAAACGCATGATGTGCCACTAAACCCCTATGGTGTATGATTACTTGTTGGGCGTTGTGTTTCCTTGCCTGATGAAGAATTTAATGTGTCAATTAAGGTTTCTCTCATTAGAAGAATTTCTGTTTTTATATCCTTTACAGATAACTCTAAGACCTTAAGATTTTGATTTATTTCATTAACTTGATCTTGATTTATATTTGCGTCAAAAATGAATGGTGCAATAAAAGAAAACAAAAGAGCTCCTAATGCTAGATAAAATGAAAATCTAGAAATTCTTGTTTGTTTTTTAGATTCAGTTAGTTCCTCCTCATGATACATCTGTTCGTAAGTTTTAAAGTTATTTTCTAGTATTTTTTTCAATTCAGATCTAACATAAAAGTAACTAATTTTATATCTCATGATAAGATCAAATATGTTTGTAGGAATTGGTTGGATAAAGAAGTCAGTAACTTTACTATCAAGTATTTCTTGTGTAATGTTTTTAGAAACGAAATTGCCTTTTTGGGGTAAATCATAATTTGAATGTACAAATATTAGATTGTTTTTTTCTAAGTAATCTATTGTTGAGATACATTCGAAGAATTCAGTTAATGCATTTTTATCTGTTTTGGAATATAAAAGTGATATTATTTTGGCATCTTCTTTAATCTCAATACCTCTGTCAACGAGTACAGTATTTGAAATGAAATCAAGGACATTTGATTTTAATAAGTCAGTCTTAACTAGATTTTCTATTAATCTTTGTTCGTATTCACTAAAATTTTTCATAGTTATCAGATTTATGTTTTTATATCTTGACATAACGCCAATTTGTTTATATATAAAACTTTTCCGTTCATATCCCTCCATTTTCATGGGGATATATACAATTCTTACCATTAACTACATCAAAGTTAACATTTTCTACAAATCGTTAAGCAATAAAAAATTTGAGTTAGAAAATAATCTATCACAATAGAGTTAATCCATTTTATTACATATACTTAAGGCAAAAAACCTCCTTAGTAGGTAGCCCTTTATCAAAATTCTTATTATAACTAATTTGAAAATTACTATTTTGTCAGTTTGTTTAGGTCCGATTTCAAATACACTTAGAGCATGAACCTACTTGGTGCTTTTACTTTCTTTTGTGCCGTGGTTTTCTTCGGGTTATTCCCTTTCCCGCTGCTGTACCTTTTTTCATACGTAGTCCGTTTTTTTCTTTATGGAGTTTTTGGTTATAGGAAGGCAGTGGTTGTTGAGAATCTTAAGGGATCGTTTCCCCGTTATAGCCATAAGGAGATAAAACGGTTAACAAATCTTTTTTACAAAAACCTTGTAGATATTATCCTTGAGGGGTTTAGAGCCTTTACCATGTCGCGTAGGCAGATACTTAAACGGCATCGCATTACAAACCCCGAATTACTTGAGGAATTCTATAAAAAGGGGCAAAGCGTTATTGTTGTTGCTGGTCATTACTGCAATTGGGAGTGGGGAAGCCTGTCGGCTAGGCTGCAAACGGAATTCAATGTTGTTGCCTTCTATAAGCCATTAAATAATGGGTATGTGGATAGGTTTGTTCGCTGGAGTCGCTCCCGTTTTGGGACAACCCTTGCACCCATAAAGGATACCTCGTTAACCTTTGAACAATGCAAGGGTATAAGAACTATCTATCTAATGGCTGGTGACCAAGGAATGCCTAAAGAGTTTATGGATAGGGCATACTGGGTGCAATTCCTTAATAGGGAAACTGCCTTTCTGCATGGAATGGAGAAACATGCTCGTTTAAATAATCTCCCAGTACTTTATGCCGATATTCAAAGGTTAAAGCGGGGCTACTATGTCATAGAGTTTACAGTGCTAACCTTAAACCCACTTGAACTTGAGGAAGGTGTTCTTACTGAGATGTATGCTCGAAAATTGGAATCAATAATAATTAAAAAGCCTGAGAACTGGCTTTGGTCGCATCGCAGATGGAAGCATAGCCGTGATTAAACTGGAAGAATCTATTTTTCAACTCAAAATGCCCATTTAAGTTTCCCCTCTTTTTTAAGGAGGGATTGGGAAGGTCACTATTTTAATTCCGTAATGAAACGAGCCTTCGGTGTGCGCACTTTTTTCAGATTTACCAACCAATCATTTTCAGTATCTCTATAACCCAGTGGAAGCAATGTGACACTTCGCAATCCTTTCTCTTTTAGATTTAAAAGTTCATCAAGAGCAGCATTATCAAAACCTTCCATAGGCGTAGCATCAACTTTTAGCTCAGCAGCAGCCGCTAAGGCAATACCGAAGCCAATATATACTTGACGTGCAGCGTGTGCAAAATTTTGTTCAGCTGAACGAGAACCAAATCTACTTATTAATCTGTTTTTATAATCATCCATTGAGTCTGCGGGTACTCCGCGTTCGGCAACAGTGCGAGAAAAAACTTCGTTAATACGCTCGGGAGTATAATTATCCCATGCTGCAAAAATGAGCAAATGCGAGCAATCGGTAATTTGGGTTTGATCAAAAGCAATAGGTTTAATCTTAACCTTAAGGTTGGCATTGGTCACCACAATGATTTCAAACGGCTGCAAACCCGATGATGTGGGTGCTAGGTGTGCCGCTTCTAAGATAGTATTTACCTTATCTTGCGGAACGGCTTGCCCGTTCATCTTTTTTGTGGCATAACGCCAGTTTAGTGCATTTATTAATTCCATATCTATTAACTGTTAAAACGAAAATCAATTTGTATTAGACAAACACCTTAACTATAATTTAGTTTTTGCAAATCAAACAATAAATTTACAAACTCTTAAAATCCTACTAAGAGGGTTTACAAATTATTTTAAGGAATCCACTTTTGAAATCAAATATTTTATTGAACCACCCGGTTTAATGTTCATTTACGAACACATTTGTTCGTGAACGAACAGAATTAAATTGCAGAAAATAAAAAAGGCTACCCTCTACGTAGCCTTTTATTCCTAATAATGAGATTCGATTTTTATGTATTTTGCTGCAAATTATTAACCCATATTGTATAAAACTTGTTCTTTTAGTAGAAAACAACTATAATTGCATCAAATACTTTTAAAAATTAACCCCAACCAAACCTCTATTTATAAAATCCTTCTTCATTCGCGTGAGGGAGGATTTTTATTTTATAATCAATATACATGCCAAACTTTATTTACAAATTTATTTAGCGGTAAAAAATTTTATTGATTAGTTGATTTGTTTTGTTAAGTAGAAGATTTTAATAATTTTGTTTCCTTCAAATGTTTAGTAAACTTCATTACATCTAATCAGATTGAGCAATTTTAATGAGAGTACGGTTGTAGAAACCCCTTTAATGAAGCAGTACTTTAGTATCAAGCGGAAACACCCTGATGCTATACTACTCTTTAGGGTGGGCGATTTTTACGAAACATTTGGTGATGATGCCATTAAAGCATCTGAAATTCTTGGAATTACACTTACCCGTAGGGCAAATGGTGCTGCCGCTTACGTAGAACTAGCGGGCTTTCCTCATCATGCGCTCGATACCTATCTACCAAAGCTAGTTAGAGCAGGGCAACGGGTTGCAATTTGCGATCAGCTTGAAGATCCTAAATTAACAAAAACCATTGTAAAACGTGGAGTTACAGAATTAGTAACGCCAGGCGTATCTTTCAATGAAAATGTACTTGAACGAAAAGAAAATAACTTTCTAGCCTGCGTCCACCTTGATAAAAAAACCGCAGGTATTGCATTTCTTGATATTTCAACCGGAGAATTTCTTGTAGCAGAAGGAACAATAGATTATATCGATAAACTATTAGGTAGCTTTAACCCCAAAGAGGTACTAGTTGAAAGATCAAAACATCAGGATTTTCTGGAGTTATTTGGTTCAAAATACTACACCTTTAAGTTGGAGGAATGGGCTTATAATGCCGATGGAGCAAATGATAAGCTGCTTAACCATTTTCAAACCGCATCGCTAAAAGGGTTTGGGGTTGATAGCATGAAGTTAGGAGTTACCTCGGCAGGAGCAATTCTTTACTATTTAGATATCACACAGCACAACCAGATAAACCACATATCATCTATTTCGAGAATTGATGAGGATAAATATGTTTGGCTCGATAGGTTTACCGTTCGCAACCTTGAACTTTTCTCATCGGTAAATGAAGGTGCAAAAACTTTAATTGAGGTAATAGATAAAACAATCTCCCCAATGGGAGGAAGGCTTCTTAAACGTTGGATAGCCTTCCCTTTAAAGGATATCTCCGCTATTAATGAAAGGCAAGGGGTTGTAGAATATTTTATAAAAAATCAGGAGATAAATGATTTATTGATTGAAAAGGTAAGGGATATTGGTGATTTGGAGCGAATTATATCGAAAGCTGCAGTAGGTCGAATTACACCCAGGGAGATGGTTCAGCTTAAAACATCTTTGACCACACTTATTTCAATTAAAGATCTTTGTGAAAATTCGAGTGAACCTACTTTACAGAGGATTGGCGAACAGATTAATCTTTGTTCAAGAATTAGGGAGCGTATTAGTAAAGAGATTGTTAGCGATCCACCTGCACTAATAGCAAAAGGCGGTGTAATTGCCAATGGTTTTAACTCCGAGTTGGATGAACTACGAAACATCCAGCATTCAGGAAAAGATTATCTAATAAACCTTCAGCAGCGAGAATCGGAAAGAACAGGGATCACTTCGCTAAAGGTTAATTTTAATAATGTTTTTGGCTATTTTATTGAGGTACGTAATACCCATAAAGATAAAGTTCCTGCAGATTGGATTCGAAAGCAAACACTTGTATCGGCAGAGAGGTATATAACTGAGGAACTTAAGGAGTATGAGGTTAAAATTTTGGGAGCCGAAGAAAAAATACTTCAAATTGAGATAAAACTTTTTCAGGAACTTGTCCATAGTTTATCGGAATATGTGGCATCAATCCAATTAAATGCCTCACTTGTTGCGCAAATAGACTGTTTACTCTCATTTACAATGTGCGCAAAAGCATATAGCTATTCAAAACCATTTCTTGACCAAACGAATGTAGTTGATATTAAGGCGGGTAGACACCCAGTAATCGAACGGATGCTTCCAGCGGGTGAGGAGTATGTTGCAAATGATGTTTATATTGATGACAGGGAGCAACAGATTATTATCATCACTGGACCGAATATGGCTGGTAAATCTGCACTGTTGAGGCAAACCGCACTAATAGTTCTTTTGGCACAAATAGGATCTTTCGTTCCTGCGCAAAGTGCGTCAATTGGGGTTGTTGATAAAATATTTACACGGGTGGGGGCTTCCGACAATATCTCGCTTGGAGAATCAACCTTTATGGTTGAAATGCAGGAGGCTGCAAGTATTTTGAATAACCTATCGGGCAAAAGCCTTATCCTTCTCGATGAGATTGGAAGAGGAACATCAACCTACGATGGAATATCCATTGCTTGGGCCATGGTTGAATACATTCATGAGCACCCACAGGCAAAAGCAAAAACGCTTTTTGCTACTCATTATCACGAACTGAATGAGATGGAGGCTACATTTCCACGTGTTAAAAACTATAACGTTACCATCAAGGAGTTAGAAAACAAAGTAATCTTTTTAAGAAAATTGGTTAGAGGTGGGAGCGAGCATAGTTTTGGAATTCATGTAGCACGAATGGCTGGAATGCCCCCGAGTGTGGTTAAACGTGCAAATGAAATACTGGCTGAGATGGAGAAATCTCAGCAAGGTCAATCACTCCATAAACCTGTAGATGAACTGGGTAAGCACCGTGAGGGCTATCAACTCAGCTTCTTTCAGCTTGAAGATCCTGTACTGAAACAGATTCGAGATCAAATCAAATTACTAGATATTAATAATCTAACACCCGTAGAGGCTCTTAATAGGTTAAATGAGATTAAGAGAATTTCGGGGCTCTAGCTTTTTCTACATATTTTATTGGGATCATTTATTCAAAAGACTATTGTATGCGTTAAATACGATCCTGTAATTTATTTCCATTTATCATTGTTCTGTCAAATTATCCTCTGTTTTTTGGTATTCATATTGAGCAAAAATATTTTTTATTGTGTGGTCTTTGCATTATTGTGCTGTTGTATTTATATTATAGTACGGTTACTTAGAATAAATATAGAATTAAACTTTTTACCTTATTATATGTTTGTGATAATAAGGTGTTTGTGTTTAACGGCAGTGTTATAAAGCATAAAAAAAATCAATAAATGTTTTTTAACATAAAATTTGACTTAGATTTGTCCCGGATTCAATGAGCAAAAACTATGATAAAAAAAGTACTAATTGCAAATAGGGGCGAAATAGCCGTTCGTATTATTCGTTCTTGTCGTGAATTGGGTATTAAGTCAGTAGCCTTATATTCAGATGCCGATAGAACAGCTATGCATGTACGGTATGCTGATGAAGCTTACCATATTGGACCTTCTCCATCAAAGGAGAGTTATCTGAATGGCGATAAAATAATTGAAGTAGCCAAACAGTGCGAGGCTGATGCTATTCATCCAGGGTACGGTTTTTTATCAGAAAATGCTGAGTTTGCCAAGAAATGTAAAACAGCAGGTATAATCTTTATTGGCCCAACTTGGGAGTCGATAGTAACTATGGGAGATAAAATATCTGCACGATTAAAAATGATTGAAGCAGGTGTTCCTGTTGTACCGGGGACTCAGCAAAAAGTTGGAGATATTGAAAGTGTAAATAAAGTTGTTAGCGAGATAGGGCTGCCTGTAATTATTAAAGCATCAGCAGGTGGTGGTGGTAAAGGGATGAGGTTAGTACGTAAAAAAGAGGATTTAGCATCTGCCATTCGGATGGCTCAATCGGAGGCTCTATCATCATTTGGAAATGATACTGTTTACATAGAGAAATATTTGGATTCTCCTCATCATATTGAATTTCAAATTCTTGCCGACAAGCAAGGAACAACTGTACACCTTTTTGAGCGTGAATGCTCAGTTCAGCGTCGTCATCAAAAGATGATTGAAGAAACCCCATCACCATTCATTACCAAAGAGCTCAGGGATCAAATGGGAAAAGCAGCAATTAAGGCAGCAAGAGCAGTAAACTATGAGGGTGCTGGAACCATTGAATTCCTTGTTGATGCAAATCGCAATTTTTATTTTTTAGAGATGAATACTCGGCTACAGGTTGAGCACCCTATCACTGAGCGTACAACAGGCATCGATTTAGTTAAAGAGCAAATCTATATAGCATCAGGAAAACCTATTTCCTTCAATCAGGATGAACTTGTTCAATTTGGCCATGCAATAGAATGCCGTATTTCTGCTGAGGATCCTTTTAATAATTTCATGCCCTGTCCTGGTATTATCAGGCATATTAGCGAGCCAAATGGTTTAGGGGTAAGGACTGATGGTTATGTTTACGAGGGTTATGAAATCCCTATGCATTATGACCCAATGATCACAAAGATTATTACTTGGGGCAGAACAAGACCAGAGGCAATAGAACGAATGAAACGAGCACTTTTTGAGTATAAGATTACAGGAGTTAAAACATCTATTAAATTCCTCGAAAAGATAATGGATAATAAAGATTTTAATGATGGTAACTATGATACTCATTTTATAGAAAAGCACATGGATGAATTACTTGATATTCATTCAGATCCACACCCAACCACCACTGATATGGCTCTAATTGGAGCTTATATCGACTACACTACCAAACTCGAAAAAATTGGGATGAACGACTTTGTGATAACTGCTAAAAAGAACGAGAAATGGAAGGAGTACGGGTTGATGAAATCATTACAAAGAATTTAGTACCATTAATCTGATTTTGGTATTAGGGAATACTTACAAATAATAAATATTTTGATTAATAATTACTATTAATGGAACATTGGAAAAAAAGAGATAAGAAACTTAATGATCCAGCTCAATTTCGAAACACTATAAAAAGCAGTATGGCACTTGATATTAAAATCGGCGATCGCGATGCACATGTTCGTATGATTAAAAAGGAAGGATCAAAAGCGACCATTCAAATCGATGAAAAAATTTATGAAGTAGATATCATCATGGTTGAAAATGGTGTATACTCTATAATTCATGAAGGAAAATCCTATAACATAGAGATGATTCAGGGCAGTAGTCCTAAAAATTATTTTGTAAATACGTACTACTCATCTCATGAACTCAACATTATTGATGCTCAGAGTCGTTACCAGCAGAATAGGAATAAGGATGGATTACATAGTGGAGATAAAATCATATCAACACCAATGCCTGGGAAGGTTGTTCGAATTCCTGTTAGTGAGGGTGATCAAGTTGAGAAGGGAACCACGCTTATTGTAATATCCGCCATGAAAATGGAAAGCGAATATAAATCACCTTTAGATGGTGTTGTTAAAAGAATATATGTTACAGAAGGTGAGACTATTAATGGTCACCAACCCCTTGTTGAAATCGAATAATTAGCTTATTATTTATGAAGACTTTAGAAGAAAAATTTAACCAGTTTGAGCAAAAAATAAAAGAAGCCACACTGGGTGGCGGTTCTGAGCGTATACAAAAACAGCATGAAGCAGGTAAGCAAACTGCCCGTGAGCGAATAATTGAATTCCTAGATAAAGGATCTTTTAACGAATTTGATATGCTTGTTACACATCGCTCTAATGAGTTTGGTATGGATAAAACTAAAACTCCTGGCGATGGTGTTATTTCAGGTTATGGAAAAGTAGAGGGTCGTTTAGTGTATATATTCGCATTTGATTTTACCGTTTTTGGGGGAACCTTAAGTAGGGCAAATGCCGATAAGATAGTAAAGGTTCAGCAATTGGCGCTTAAAATGGGTGCACCCTTAATAGGACTTAATGATTCTGGTGGTGCTCGTATTCAGGAAGGCGTGCAAAGCCTTGCAGGTTATGCCGAGATTTTTCACAATAATGTTAAGAGTTCAGGAGTAGTTCCTCAAATCTCATGTATTATGGGTCCTTGTGCAGGAGGAGCAGTTTATTCACCTGCTTTGACTGATTTTATTATTATGGTTAAGGATACAAGTTATATGTTTGTAACTGGTCCGGATGTAATTAAAACAGTAACTCACGAAGATGTTACAAAGGAAGAGCTTGGGGGTGCAATTACTCATAATTCTAGGAGTGGTGTTGCTCATTTTGTTGCAGAGAACGATGAGCAAGCAGCCATGCTTGTTCGTGAATTGTTGGGATTTTTACCATCCAACAACATGGAGGAGGCACCTCTTGTTCCCACAACTGATGATACCCACAGACAGGATGAGAGTTTGCAAACGCTTGTCCCATTAGATCCAAATAAGCCTTATGATATCAAAGATCTAATTGAAACTATTCTCGACGATAAAAATTTTCTGGAGGTTCAACCACATTATGCTAAAAATATTGTAATAGGTTTTGGTCGTATGGCAGGGCAGTCGGTTGGAATCGTTGCTAATCAACCAATACATTTGGCAGGAGTTCTTGATATTGACTCTTCAATTAAAGCTGCCCGATTTGTTAGATTTTGCGATGCCTTCAATATTCCAATAATTACTTTTGTTGATGTTCCCGGATTTCTCCCCGGATTAACTCAGGAAACAAACGGCATAATTAAACATGGAGCAAAATTACTTTACGCATTTTCAGAAGCAACAGTTCCTTTAATAACTGTAATTACTCGTAAAGCATATGGTGGAGCCTATTGTGTGATGGCTAGTAAACATATTGGTGCTGATGTAAATTTTGCCTACCCAACAGCCGAAATTGCAGTAATGGGACCGGAGGGAGCCGTGAATATTATTTTTAGAAACAAAATCTCAAATGAAGAGGAACGTTTAGAAAAAATTGAGGAATACCGCGAGACCCTTGCAAATCCATATAAAGCTGCTGAACTTGGATATATCGATGAGGTTATTTACCCCAAACAAACCCGGTTTAAAATAATTCAAGCCTTGGAGATGACAAGGAATAAAACCCAACAACCTCCACATCGGAAGCATGGAAATATTGTTCTTTAAGCCTAAATAGTGAGGATTAGCTCTAAATATATTTCAAAAGATTAAGTAACGTGCTATATTTAAGCGTTTTAATCAATTGAACATAAAAAGTGTATTTTTTTTTTGGAGATGTTAATAAATGCTATATTTTTGCATCACCAAAAAACAATGCAGAAGTAGCTCAGTTGGTAGAGCATAACCTTGCCAAGGTTAGGGTCGCGAGTTCGAGTCTCGTCTTCTGCTCCAAAAGCATAAAGTTCAAAGTTTACATAAGCTTTGAACTTTTAACTTTAAAGTTCTAAGATTTATTGCCCGGGTGGTGGAACTGGTAGACACGCAGGACTTAAAATCCTGTGGCCATTGCGGCTGTGCGGGTTCAAGTCCCGCCCCGGGTACGAAAGCCTCGAGTAATCGAGGCTTTTGTTATTTTGTAGATTTGAATAAATGATTGTGAAGTTTATCATATTTGACTTGAATATGACCGCTTTGAGAATCTTTTCTAAATAACTTACGTTACGATTATCCCATCTATTAATGGAGAATTTTCTAGCAAATCTATGATTTAAAGAATATTCCACTCGTTATGTTGATTTAAGTTGTTTTTAGCCTAGAAGACCTCCAGACCCATAATATTACTAATTTAAGAAAAATATCAAGTATATAGCATAAACAATAACTGTTTATTGCAATTTCTGAATGTTTGCGTTCTTGGCTTGGTCTGGATTTATCAAGCCCAAGAATTCGGTAACAATTTGTTACAAACCTGAAAAAAGTGCCTTACAAATGCATCGTTATTTTGCTTGCGAATCAAATATGGCATTCTACAATGAAAAAAACAATTTACATTCTAATCGTATTTTACGTTCACATCTCTTGGCAAACAATGGCTCAAATAGAGTCAACTAATGTCGCACTAAGTCAATGCATTGATGCTGCTTTAATCAATAATCCAAGTATCAAGGAGTCAGAAAACGATGCAAGCATCTCCGCTTTGGGTATTAAAATGGCGCAGTCCGGTTTGTATCCAACTGTTTCAATCGAAGGTTCTGGAGGAATATCAGATCAATACCGATTGGGAAATGATTATAAGATCGGTACTGCTAAACTGACAATAGATCAGTTAATCTGGCAAAAGGGAAAAGTTAAATCTGTCATAGAACAGACCCGTTTTACTAAAGACGCTTCTATCGCTTCACTTGAAGCTCGCAAACAGGAACTAATCGTTTCGGTTAAGAAAATATATTTTACCTGTTTACAGCAGAATCAATTGTACTTAGTTGCTCAGGATAATGTATCGAAGGCTGAATTATTCTTAGAGTATGCTAGAGAGCGTTATAAAATTGGAGTTGGAAGGAAATCGGATATTCTGAAAGCAGAAAGCGATCTTGCTGAAGCTGAATTTGAAAGAGACTCATACCGGAACTCGCTAAAGCAATCGCAGAACGAACTATCCATGCTTACGGGTCTTTCTGATAATAATCAGTCTCTACTAGTAGATACATGGCAAGTTGGCAACCTTGAAACATACAACAAACAATCCGATAGCCTTTTTGCAATTGCATTTAAAAATTACCCCGAATTGCAGATGATTAACAACCTTGGATTAATGCAACAGGCAAAGATTCAAGAGACAAAAGCAGAATTCTATCCACGAATAGGAGTCAGTGCAGGTTACAATTGGAGCTACAATCCTATCGTTCAAAAGCAAAATAGTTGGTATTCAGTAGTAGCCCTTCGATGGAATATATTCAATGGTAATGAAAAACGCTATAGGTTACAATCGGAAAAGATAAGAAGAATCAGCTATGAAAATCAGGCTGATGAAATAAAGACCTTTTTAATAAAGGAGGTAAGCAACTGCTTAATCAGCATAAAGGAAGCAGAAAATCAAATTGTCCTTACCAACAAATTAATGAAAACTACCTCGGAAAATCTTGAAATAGCCAAAAGTCAGTTCAATGTTGGAACAGGTTCAATGTTAGAGCTGACAGATGCTAGAGTAAAAGATCTTTCAGCCAAACAAAAAAATATTCAGGCCATGACCACTTTTCAAATTGCTATGGCAAATCTCGAACGCTTAATTGGAAATACTAATGAAACACCCATGTTATAGTTTAACAAAAAATGAGATAAACAAAATATGGGTGTTCCACGATTGTAGGTTACTAGCCTTACCATTTGTCTTACATCTCGCTATTAAACAATCGTTTAACATAATTATAATCTCGTGAAAACAAGAAATAATATGAATTACTTAATTAAATCTTTAGTTGTACTAGGCATGGCTGTAGTTATGGCATCATGCTCGAACACTACCGAAAGCACAACTTTTCAAACCGTTGCCGTACAGCGAAAAACCATATGCACATCGATAATTGCAACGGGTATCATTAAGCCTAAAGTTGGTGCAGAAGTCCGCGTAGGATCAAGGGCTTCAGGCATTGTAAAAAGGCTTCATGTAAAAATCGGAGATGAAGTACGTAAAGGAGATTTACTGGCCAATCTTGATGATTCTGAACTATCGGCACGATATCGATTGGAAATGGCAAATCTGGACAATGCTCAAACTGTTTTGAAATATGCTAAAATCGAGATGGGCAGGGCTAAATCTTTGGTTGAAAAAGATTTTTCTTCCATTCAATCGTATGACAATTTGGTGAAAGAATATGACATGGCTCTCTCACGAGTTGCTAGCGTACAGGCTTCGGTTGATTATGCTTTAACAGAACTCGGATTTACCCAAATAGTAGCACCTATCTCTGGGGTCATTGGTTCAGTATCCACACAGGAAGGAGAAACAGTCTCTGCCTCTTTTTCTGCTCCTACGTTTGTAACAATTATTGACCTTTCACGCATTGAAGTGTGGGCATACGTTGACGAAACAGATATTGGTAAGATAGAAATTGGACAAAAAACGAGTTTCACTCTCGACACCTATACCGGAAACAGATTTGAAGGTACTGTGTCTGCCATTTATCCCAAGGCAGAGATTCGCGATAATGTGGTTAACTACATTGTAATCATCGAAATATCTGATAACATGGGCAAAATCCTACGGCCAGAGATGACGGCATCGGTTACGATTCAAACAAGTGGTATGGACAATGTTTTGAGTATCCCGAACAATGCAATTAAACGGAAAAATGCAGAAACTGTGGTCTATATCCTCGAGAACGGAAATCCAATACAGAGAAAAATTAAAACGGGTATCAAAGGACCTCAAATAACGGAAGTTATGGAAGGTCTGAAGGAAAATGATCAGGTAATAATAAACAGTGAAGAATTATTCAAAAATAAAAACCAACAGCTATGATTCAACTAAAAAATGTAAGTAAGAAGTTCAGTAATAATGGACAAAAACCAGTGCAAGCGCTGAAGGAAACAAATCTGGTTATAAAACAGGGTGAGTTTGTTGCCATCGTTGGTCCATCAGGGTCAGGTAAATCAAGTATGATGAATATCCTAGGCATGCTCGATAGACCAACCTCTGGAGAATATTATTTCGAAAACAGGGAAATTAATACTCTCAGCGAGGATGAATTGGCTTCTATCCGAAATAAAAAGATCGGTTTTGTTTTTCAGAAATTTCACCTTCTACCTAAAACTACAGCATTGGAAAATGTAGAACTACCATTGCTCTATTCTGATCGGAAAAATATAAATGGACTAGCAATGAATGCACTCAAACAAGTAGGTTTGATTGATAGGGCAACTCATCGTGCCAACGAGCTATCGGGAGGTCAGCAGCAACGAGTTGCCATTGCTCGTGCCCTTGTAAATGAACCGGATATAATCTTTGCCGATGAACCAACTGGTAACCTTGACTCTGCCTCAGGTCAGGAAATAATGAGAATTTTTCAGGTATTGAATGAAGCTGGCAAAACGATTGTGCTTATAACTCACGACTTATCAGTAGCAGCTTACGCCAAACGAACAATTCAAATTCACGATGGCATTGTTAACGAAAATTGATAAAAATCTTTTTAAAATATAAACCATGAACAAAAAAGAAACTTTGAAGAGCAGTTTACGCATATTAAAAAGAAACAAGATGCGTACATTTTTTATGGTACTTGGAATAATAATTGGAGTTGCTTCGCTAAGCATAACATTTACTATTGGTCAAGGCTTTCAGAAGCAAATCACTGAAAGAGTAAAGAAATATCTTGGTTCCAGCGATCTTCTTATTACCGCAATGAAAATAAAACTTGAAGGAAAACCAACTGAAAATAATTTAGTTTCAACATTAACTATAGATGACCTTAAAGCAATTGCATCAGAAGTACCATTGGTAAGCATGTATGCCCCGGTACAGTTTCTGCCTAAGAGCGAAATCATTGCAGGGAATAAAAATATTTCAACATCAGTAAGAGGAAGTTCAACAAGCGGGCAGATTGTATGGAACCGTGGAGTGATAAAAGGCGAATATTTTGATGATGCCGAAGAATTGAATGCTTCACGGGTGGCACTTATCGGAACAAAAATTGCGGAGACACTTTTTGGGACATCAGATCCTATTGGTGCTCAGATCAGGATTGGTGATGTGCCATTTACGGTTAAAGGGGTTCTCGAACCTAAAGGTATTGATCCTCACGGTAACGATATGGATCTGGATGTAATTGTTCCTATTACAACCATGATGAAACGCCTTATGAATGTTGACTATATAGCGATGGCAAAAATTGTCCTTTCAGACGAAAATCGTATGGATGAGGCCGTTTCTGGAATCACTGCGGTATTGAATGAAAGGCATCACATTACCAATGGAGAGAGTGATTTTCTCATCCTTACCCCAACATTTGTAAAAGAAAAAATCAAAGAGATGACAAAGGTTTTTAATGTTTTTCTACCCTTAATATCTTTAATTGCTTTGTTTGCCGCAGGTATTGTCATTGTTGTTCTAATGCTCATGTCGGTAAACGAACGAATCAGTGAAATAGGTCTGCGCAAGGCAGTGGGAGCACGATCCAAAGACGTTATTTCTCAATTCCTGATAGAAGTCTCAATTACTTCGCTGCTCGGCGGTATTATTGGAATAACGATTGGTTTGGTATGTTTCAAAGTATTCTGTTCAATTATTAAGTTATCATTCTTTATTCCCTGGCAAATTCCTGTTTTTGGAGTCCTTTTGCCAGTAATAGTTGGAATTATTGCTGGCATAATCCCAGCAAGAAAAGCAGCAAAATACAATCCAATTGAAGCGTTGAGGTAAGATGACAATCATTAAAACCATAAAAATATCATTTAGGCAGCTGCTTATTAACAGAGGCAAATCTTTTTTCGCCATCATAGGGCTTTCCATTGGTATTGCCTCTGTAATAACTATGGTTGCTATTGGTGATGGAGCTAAGAAAGAAACATTGAATCAATTGGGACAGTTGGGTACTAACCTTATTACGGTTAATGCAGGAAAAGTCAAGAACGTGATGCAACGCAGGCAGAATACTGATTTAGTGACCACATTAAAGATGAAGGAGTGCGAGGTTATCCTAAGTAGATGCCCATCGGCGAAAGAAGTAGTTCCCTCCTTGGAGGGAACTTTAAAAGTTAAATATGGTAATACAGTCACATCAGGTATGGTGAGTGGAGTTTCACCTTCTTACTTCAGGATTAAAAACTTTAGCTTAGAAAAAGGTGAACTGTTTTCACAAATGGATGATAAACGTTACATGCGCGTAGCTGTATTAGGTGGTCAAATCAGTCAAACTCTTTTTGAGAAAGAAGATCCGATCGGAAAAACGTTATTAGTTGGTAAAGTTCCTTTTACAATTATTGGAGTTTTAAAGAGCAAAGGGACTACTGTCAGTGGTTCGAATCTGGATGCCCAGGTGTTAATCCCCATAAATACTGCAATGAGGAGGATTTATAATGTGAATTATCTAAATCGCATTTTTGTAGAAGTATCCAGCCAGTTGAAGATGATAGAAGCCGAAGATGAGATTATTTCTGCTTTACGCGATTATCATAGACTTGAAGTAAGAAATAAAGAAAACGACTTTACTATCGATAATCAACTGACCGACATTCAAGCGAGCGAAAGCTCTGCACAATCCTTTACCTGGCTCATAGTTGGAGTATCGGCAATTGCTCTTTTGGTTGGAGGAATTGGTATTTTGGCTGTAATGCTGCTTTCGGTAAGGGAAAGAAACTCCGAAATCGGTTTGCGTTTGTCGGTAGGAGCTAAACGACGCGATATTGTTTGGCAATTTCTAATAGAATCATCAATTTTAGGTTTTGCAGGTGGATTAACCGGATTCACCATAGGTTTTATTGTTTCAGAGGTTATAAAATTTACATCGCAGTGGCATATCTCCATTTCACCGATATCAGTGCTAATATCAATTTTGTTTTCGCTTATCATAGGCTTGGTTTTTGGTGTTATTCCAGCTCAGAAGGCTTCAAAAGCTGATCCTATTACAGCCTTACAAAAAGAATAGCAAATTTGAAGATGAATTAATTTGAAGATTTGAAAATTGCATTATGCGAAAATCCATTATCGAATTTTCAAGCCGCTACATTTTTAAATTTCTTTATGAGAAATGGATATGAATTCGTAAATTCACTTTTTCATCTTCAAATTTTCAAATCATTACATTTTCAAATTATTAAATTATGACCAAGCAGAAAATCTTGATTATTGACGATGACGAAAAAATGAACAGATTGCTGCAAAACTATCTTGTTGGCTTTGGTTATGATGTGGTATCCTGCACGCATCCTACGTTAGGTCTACAGAAGATCAAACAGTATATACCTGACTTGATAATTTTGGATATAATGCTACCCGATATGGATGGTTTTACGGTATGCCGCGAGGTGCGTAAAGAGCTATCTGTTCCTATAATTATGCTTACAGCTAGGGGTGATGTTACCGATCGTATTGTTGGGCTTGAACTTGGAGCCGATGACTACCTCCCAAAACCTTTTGAACCCAGAGAATTAGTTGCACGTATCCAAACCATTATGCGCAGGGTTTCAACTCAAATTAAATCCTCTGGTTCTATTAAGTTCGATCATTTGGAAATAATCCCTGAAAAACAGATGGCAATAGTCGATGGAGAAACAATTGATATAACAACTATGGAATTCCAATTGCTTCTCCTGCTAGTTGAAAAACGTGGACGTATTATCACAAGGGATCAAATTATGGATAGTTTACGAGGAATTGATTGGTCGGCATTTGATAGATCGGTAGATGTTGCTGTTAGTCGTCTGCGTCAGAAACTTAAAGATGACCCCAAAACTCCTCGTTTTATTAAAACCATCTGGGGGACCGGATATATGTTTATTGGATATGAAGAATAAACTACTCGAACAAAAAAGAATGTCGATCTTATTTAAGATCTTTGGTGTAATCCTGATCTTTACAATCAGCGTCATCTTTGTTGTACTCGCCTTTTGGGGGCTAGTTGAGGGGCAACCAAATCCAGTGTATGCTCATTTACATTTACTGATTACAGTAATTATATTAATAATTGCTGGCTCCATTGTAGCATCGTTTATCATTAGAAAAATATTAAAGCCCCTTTACTTACTATACAAGGCTGTTGAAGAGGTTGGCAAAGGCAATCTTGATCAAACTATACAGATTAATAGCAACGATGAACTAGGAAAACTTGCAATTGCTTTCAATCAAATGACATTCGACTTGAAGAAGATGATGCTTGCTCGTGATCAACTATTACTTGATGTAAGCCATGAATTGCGGACACCCATTACCCGAGCAAAATTAGCTCTCGAGATGATGCCCGAAAGTAAAGAGAAAGAATCACTTGCTGGGGATCTTAAGGAGATGGAAATAATGATTACGGAAATGCTCGAGTCAGAACGACTTAAGAATGGAGCAATTACCCCTAACCTTGCGCCAATCAAAGTGGCAGATCTCCTACAAAAGCTAATGGATAACTTTTACCGCGAAAGAAACCGAATCGTTCTATTCCCTGTTGTCACCGACTTAACCATCAATATTGATGAATCGCTAATTATAACAGTTCTTCGTAACCTTATTGACAATTCACTAAAATATTCTTCAAATACAACCAAGCTTGTTGAAATCAGTGTTATTCGCCACAACCAAGATATAACAATTCAAATTGAAGATTTTGGCCAAGGAATACCCGATGATAAATTACCTTATGTCTTTGAGCCATTTTACAGGGTCGACCAATCCCGTTCAAGAAATACAGGAGGATATGGATTAGGGCTGCATCTTTGTAAACGGATCATGGATTTACATGGAACTGAAATCAAATTGCAGAATAAGACAGATTCAATAGGTCTTATAGTCTCGTTAACTTTTCAGTATAATAATTAGGAGGAAAAAAGAGATCATCCGATATGGATGATCCCTTCAAGTGATCCCTACAGTACGATTATCGAACCAATTAATGGAGAGTTTTAAGCAAATCTATGATTTAGGACATTGTACCTGTAGCGCTACTACAGCCTGTTTCACTACCTCAACATTTGAGAAAGGCTATTTAGTTGCTTTAATACTCCATAATAGGTATCTAACCAATAAATAAATAATAGATTAGGGTAAAGTTTTAAAATGAGTTTGGGTGCTAATTTTTTAAAAGCTGTTTCACAGAATCAGAATCTAAACCCATTTAGTTACAAAACTCATCTACAGTGACCAATTGATATTCTTCATTATAAAACCTTATCATGTTTTCTATTTAGCATATTTGTGTATATCTCTATATATGGTCAAATTTTTTGTTGACAAAAATGTGCAATTTTAAAAGTACTTGACTTAATATTCTAAATTATATATATTTGTATTAAATAAGGTAAGAAAAACTAAAAAAATTCTTTGTTTAAAGCATATAAATTAATTTTTCACAAATTCAGGATTAATCATGGAGATAGGAAACATATTTCCGTCAAAAGAGCAGATTACTAAACTAAAAGATATTGAATCTGTATTGTTATCAAGAAAAGCCAACGGAAAAGTGGCCGGATGGATAGCAATACTTTCTGCTTTAGTTCAATTTTCTATTATTTTGTGGCCATTTTATAAGCGAATATTTGATTCTATATCTGATAAAGAATTTTCTTCATATTTCAGGGATATAAAAACGTTCTTACCTTTATGCATATTTATTACTTGCATTTTAATATATTTACTTCTGCGACGTACAAGTATTTTACTAAAAGAAACAAAAGAACCCTTTCGTTACACATTAACTGTAAAACCTTTTCAACAAGTTGGAAAGATTCCTGAATCAACTGATAAGCCCACAGAATCTCGATTTTCCTTAAAAAACCAGGATCGTCTTCTTCTATTACACCATGATCTTACTGAACTGATTAATCAAAGAATTAAAAGATTTTTAATTATTCCAATTGAAATTACTGAAGAACCGGACAAAAAAGAGTATAATAGAAATGCTTCAATTATTGATAAAAGACAATCGTCTCATATAGATGTATTTGGTAACTATGCAATTCGTGAGGATAAAGAAAATGATGAATGGATAATTCATGTAATGCCTTATGTTCGTATAGGCCCACTGGATTCACCCGCGACTTTAGCACAATCAATAAGGTTCTCACTATCAAAAGACGAAACACCTGATATACTTGACACAAATGAATACAATCAACTGGTAGAACGATTATATTCAAGAGTAACAACGGAAATATATGCGCGGATTGAGAAAGATATAAAGGATAAAATTGAACTTTTCCCCACGAGGTATCTGAAGGCAAATGCATTATATCATGAGGCCAGGGACATGGCAAAATCCAACACAATAAATGCATTCGAAAGTGCCATTTATTTATATAATGAGTCTATAAGAATTCTAAATTTAACTTTAATTAAAGGATTAACGAGTATATTTATTAAAATGCCTTTACTTAGAATGGTATTTATTCGTTATTTGTTTCAATATGCAAGAATTTATACAGGACATGCAAAATGTCTGGTCTATAAGTACAGAATTGCTACTCTTTCGGGGAGGAAAAGAAATCCTATTTTCGAAATCCGCCAGAACCTGAAAGATATAATTAGTGATTTAGAATATTTTCATTATAATATTAGCAATAATTCTGAAATTTCAGAATATAAGAATAACAAAAGGACTTATTCAATTCTGGCTTTTTTAACTTATCCTGAAGACTCATTTTTCAGACAGATTTTATTCAGACCATCACGGCCACTCTTTGATGAAACCCGAAAAATTCTGTTTAATGCTTATGTAGTATATTCTTTAACAGATTCATTATTAAATGCATTCATGTCAGCAAAAGAATGGTTAGACAAAGCTAAAGCAATAGCTCCCGATTTAATCAACACCGATCCGTTATATATTCTTGCCCAGGCTTATGTTGAACCAAATATTGATAGAGCTATCCTTTTATTACAAAAGGCTATTGAAATAGCTCCGTCTTTTCAGATTGCTCAATATGATTTGGCATTCAGGATGGAAATGAAATTTCGCATGAATGATGAAATTAAATTTAACAGGGCACGTAGCGTCCTGGATGAATATGACAAAGTACTCAGAATCAATCCCGGTAATATTGCCGCTATAGCAGCGCAAGGTTATATATATTGGTTGCTACATGAATTGGATGAAGCAAGACGGAAATTTGAAGAAGGATATGAAATAAAGGCAATAGTAAGTGAAACATTTATTGGGCAACTTATTTATGGTCGTGCTCGCATTTTTGCTGAGCAGGGAAGATTAAACGAATGTTATGATTTATTTAATCAGGCATTTGCAATTAATCCTAATGTTGGCTCATACTCAATTGGCAATAACCCATGGATGCCATGTTCCTTTTATGATTATATGTCTCCAGGACTCCTCATAAGATATGAAGACTACTATAATACATATAATAATTATTTAAACTTCAAGAAATTTCTGGTAGGGACTATTGAAGGAAAATTCAAAGAACAACTTGATAAAAATGAGGTATCTGATGAACTAAAAAAAGCATTAAAAAAAATCGAAATTAACTTATCTTACAAAAAGGTAACAATTACTACTGATAAGATTTCAAAAAAATGGACCATCCATAGTATTTCCGATACCCTATATTTATATTTTGAGGATTCTAAATTAAACGTTTATTATAATCTTGAAGATGTATCAAAAAAAATATCAGATGCCATAAATAGTTACATCCTAAATGATTATGGAAACGCATATTATAATTATTATAGAAGATATGGAGGTCGTGGTTTTCTGAATAAAGTAGTTGATTTATATGCCAAATCTATTGAAAGCTTTCCGGATAATTATGTCGCTAAGTATAATGAATCATTAGCCTTAATTGAGTTGAATAAAAGTGAGGATTCAATTAATATGCTAGATGATGTCATAAAGAATAATCCAACATGGTTTGAGGCTTTAACTTCATTAGTTGAGTTTAATCTTTTAAAAATTAATAAAGAAATACAATTAGTATTAAATGAGCTGAAAAACAAAGTAGCAGAAAAAGAAACAATAATAGAAAAAAAAATGAAAACCTCTTTGTCTGATATAAGTCAAATAAAAATTATTACAAAAGGAGAAATTAAACCAGATGCAATAAAATCGCCTCAGCCTCTTGCAAGCAAAATCCAAGACGAATCGAACCCGTCCATGAATCAACCACAAAAAGATCATCCTACTATTAAAGATTATGATTCGGAATCTAAAAAAATAGAAACAAGGATATCTGAATTAGAGAATAGTAAAAGTAATCTAGAGAATAAAAAAGTTAAACTGAATCCAAAAATAACAAACATTTTAGAACCTACTAAATTGGTTTCATTATATGAATTATTTTTATTATATGGGTCTAAACAGAAATCTGGAGGTAATATTAAACTTACAAATTTAATCAATAACAAAATAAGCTGGATCAAGCTAGATGAAGATGACGTTCGAGCCTTACAAATATACTGCAAATTTTATTATTATACTTATGTGGATATAGATAAGGATAATAAGGATAAAAAACAGGAGGATATCATTCAAAAGAAACTTTTTGATATTCTTTTATCTACTTATTTCCCTGAAGACTTTACAGTTTATTTATGTAAAAAAGAGCTCTTAAATAGATCTCCTGAAAGTCCTAAATTTGAAAAAGACAATTGTAATAAAATAATAGAATCCTTCTTAGAATATTTACTGAAAAAAGATCCAACAAATTTTTACACATTAAGCCTGGCCAAGGATAAGATTGATTCAAATTCATATTATAATTATTTGGAAATGGCAATTCAACTGGGAAAATATCCGGAATTGTTAAAACTTGTCTCGGATGAACATTTAAATACTTTTAATTTAGAAAAATTGGAGAGATACCTTGGAATATTCGAAAGTTATACTGTTCCGATTGATAAAGAGGAGATGAAAGAGGAGATGAACAAGGAGATGGCATATGTATATAATAGAATTGGAAAAGTGATTGCTAATTTATAAAATATACAAAGTGATGTCTGATTTGAAAAATATACAGCGATCTAATGAGTTATTGAAAAGAGCTGTCGAGCTTAATAATGACAAAGCCGTTTATTGCATTGATTTGGGACAATCTTATGCGAATCTTGAACAATGGGATGAAGCGATAGACTGCTATAAAAATGCGGTTGATTTAAAAAAGAAGTATTATGATGATCCGGAAGACCAAAATGAGTTGGATTACTATTATGAATTTCTTTCAGAAGCATATTCCAAAGCAGGCAGACTGAATGAATTCATAGAAATTTTCGAAAAGTCAGGTGACTTAAATGATAACCCTGATAAGAAGGCAATCGTTTACAACCGTATAGGTAATCTATTTGCTAATTCTAATAAAGAACAAGAGGCTATTCCATATTACATAAAAGCGATAAAGTTTGACCCGCATAGACCAATCTATCTCTGTAACCTGGGACTTACTTATATGACTCTGGAGCAATTGGATGAAGCGATAAAATACTACAAACAAGCAATTGAATTATATAGAAAATCTCCTGACGATTTCTACGGATTGGATTACTACTATGATTTTCTTTCAGAAGCATATTTCAAAGCAGGCAGACTGAATGAATTCATAGAAATTTTCGAAAAGTCAGGTGACTTAAATGATAACCCTGATAAGAAGGCAATCGTTTACAACCGTATTGGTAATCTACTTGCCAATTCTTATAAAGAACAAGAGGCGATTCCATATTATGAGAAAGCGATAGAACTTGATCCAACCAGGCCAATCTATTTATGTAATATGGGATTAACTTATACGAATCTCGGACAATGGCAAGAAGCCATAGAAAATCACAAAAATGCAGTTGAGTTAAGAAAGACGCTATCTAAGGATATATACGAGTTGGACTACTATTATGAATATCTTGCTATAGCGTATTCCAAAGCAGGCAGGCTGAAGGAATTCATAGATATTTTCGAAAAGT